>NZ_WMEU01000008.1 GCF_009856295.1 Pontibacillus yanchengensis
CTATTAAAGACTAATATATTATATAAAAAGTCGCATGTTGATTCAATTTATGAATCAACATGCGACTTAATGAAATAATCTTCTGCAAATTTAATATTCAGTAGTTTTTACGAAGCAACCTCTTGAGTCGTATGCGTAGTGTTCTTCTTAACCTTATTTGGAACAATATTCAAAAACACATTCAAGACAATGGCCATAAAACTTCCTGCTACAATGCCATTATCTGTTAATATTTGGATTTGTTCAGGGAACTTTGCGAATAAATCTGGAGCTACGGTAACACCAAGACCCATTCCTACTGAGCAAGCAATGATTAATAGGTTTTCCTGTTTTTTTAGATCGACGTTGCCTAGCATTTTAATACCATATGCTACAACCATCCCAAACATCGGTACCATCGCTCCTCCTAATACTGGCTCAGGAATCAATGTTGTAATTGCACCGATTTTAGGGATAAGGCCGATGGCAATAAGTAATCCACCTGCAATAAAGATTACGTTTCTGGTTTTTACTCCTGAAAGTTGAACAAGTCCTACGTTCTGGGAGTACGTTGTGTATGGAAAAGCATTCATAAACCCACCTAAAAAAATCGCTAATCCTTCTGCGCGGTATCCTTTAGTAATTTCCTTCTCTGTTAGCTTTCGGTCACAGATATCACTTAACGCAAAATAAACCCCAGTGGATTCTACAATACTCACAATCGCAACTAATATCATTGTAATGATTGGGGCAATCTCAAATGTAGGTGTTCCAAAGTAGAAAGGTTTAGGAATGTGTAACCAAGCGGAGTCCATCAATGGTGAGAAGTCGACTTTTCCCATAACGGCAGCAACAATCGTTCCAATGACCAAGCCAATTAGAATAGAGACAGCCCGAACAAACCCTGTAAACGCTCGTTGCAATACAATAATAAACACTAGCACACCAAAAGCTAACATAAGGTTTGAAATAGCTCCATAATTTTCGCTATCTGCTCCACCGGCCATATTATCCATTGCTACTGGAATTAGCGTAATACCAATGATTGTAACTACAGAACCTGTAACAACTGGGGGAAAATATTGAACGAGTTTTCCAAATATAGGCGCACAAAGGAAGACAAATAAACCCGTAAAAATAATAGCACCATAGATGGCTGTTATACCAAAATTGCTTCCTATCGAAATCATAGGAGCTACCGCAGTAAATGTACATCCTAACACTACAGGTAATCCAATCCCAAAAAATCGATTACTCATCGCTTGTAAAATGGTTGCGATGCCGCACATCAACAAATCAATGGAAACTAGATATGTTAACTTTTCTCCACTAAGTCCTAATTGAGCGCCCACAATTAATGGTACAATTACCGCCCCGGCATACATAGCCAAAACGTGTTGTAGTCCGATAGCTGTCGCTTTCATTTGCTTCATCATATGTGAACCTCCTCATCCGTAAAGGATACTTTCCCTTTTTCTAATCTTTCAATTTTAGCTAATGCATCAACTCGAACACCTTTATTGCGAAGCTCTTCTCCACCTTTTTGGAATTGCTTTTCAATGACGACACCAACCCCTGCTATAGAAGCTTTCGTTTGCTCTATCAAGTTCATTAAACCTAACACAGCTTGTCCATTTGCTAGAAAGTCATCAATAATGAGGACGCAATCACTATCCTTTATATACTCAGAAGAAATACAAATAGTGCTTTGTTCTTGTTTCGTAAAGGAATATACATCAGCACTTAGTAATCCTTCTTGTAGTGTTAAAGATTTACGCTTACGAGCAACCAATACTTCTACACCAAGCTCTAGACCTGTCATAACAGAAGGTGATATTCCGGAGGATTCTAATGTTAGTATTTTGGTTATTCCGGATTCTCGGTATTGTTCGGCAAATTCCTTACCAATCTGTTTCATCAGTACTGGATCAATTTGATGGTTTAAGAAGGCATCTACTTTTAACACTTCTTCATTCAACGCTTTACCTTCTGTAATAATTTTCTTCTTTAGTTCCTCCAACATGAGCCCTCCTTTTGTTACATAAAACGAGTACTTTATGGGCTAAATTAAAAAAGTATATTACTGAACTAGTTGATCATGTTCGTAAAAAAAAGCTCCATAAACAGTACGAGTATCGCACTGTTCATGGAGCTTCTTGAATAGAAAGAATTATTTCTATACTCAATGGATAAACCTTGAGTATACGAACATTAGCAATACCCATAGGCGGAAAATTTACGGTGATCCGGTAGAAACTCGTGAGCCATATCCTCACTATTATATGAGTACATTCGTTTTATGAAATTATGTTCCATTATATCAACTAATTTAAAATTTTCAACAGCGAATAGAAACGAACTTTCTTCATCGCTCAATAATTTTTGTTCGCTTTTATACATCTATTTTTATCATGTTTTATCTAACATAAAGCGGGAATTTAATATTACCGTAACCCACAAACGAAGACACACTAAATACTTATACTCGTTTTTTCTAAACATTAAAGGAGGCAATTTAATTATGGATATGAGAATATGCGTCATTAATATCTATGTAAGCGACTTGGATTTTGCGATTGAATGGTACAGAGAAGTTCTAAACTTAAACATCTCTGATGAAAATAATAATTACCCAATTGCAGTGGATTTAGAGACAGACAACGATTTAAGACTTTTATTGCATAAAGCTGAAAAAGATACACAAGTAGATGTATGGAGAGAATCTTCAACTATACTAACTTTTGAAGTTCCTAATATCCGGGAGAAGATAAAAGATTTAACAGAAAAAGGGGTTAAACTAATGAACGAAGAACCTCAATGGCACCCTGACGGAGGCGAGCGTATTGCTTTTAAAGACCCATTCGGCAATGTGCACGAGTTAGCTGAGTTACGTTCAAGAGCTGCTCCAAAAGATCGTATCTGATAACAACTAATTTACTATATTGCTAAACCTCGATTCCAATTACAGGGTCGAGGTTTTTTAATGGGAAACTTTGACTATACTAGAGAAAAGCGCAAGCGCCAGAACTAATACTACCATTACTTAGATAGAGAAGTCCATTGCAAACCTTGCCACTGAACAGGTTGACTTAAGAACCCAGGAGCGTAGACTCTGGCCTAGACATATGTAAGCTACAAATAATATTTCTAACCTTATAAAATTCTGGAGGAACAGTTATGAGTGTCCATACATTTTTTCAATGGTATTTCCGAACTCCTGTTTTTCTCCGCCTTTTGCTAACAGTAGCCTTTTTCATGGTTTTCTTTGGCGTCATCATCCACTGGATAGAACCCGAAGTTTTCCCGACAATTTTTGATGGTATTTGGTGGGCTATTATAACAGGCTCAACAGTCGGATATGGTGACTTTGTCCCTGTTACCATCATTGGAAAAGTGTTTGGTATCTTACTTATCATAGCTGGAGGCGGGCTTGTAACTTTCTACATGGCTACAGTCTCATCATCCACCGTTAAATATGAGCAAGATCTCTCAAAAGGGAAAGTAGAATACCGCGGAGCAGGTCATGTGATTTTCATTGGATGGAATGAACGCACGAAGCAATTAATTGACATGATTCGTGAATTCTCTCCCAATGAAAAAGTGGTGTTAGTGGACAGCACGTTAGAGACTATTCCTTATAAGGAGTATTCTATTCATTACGTACAAGGAAATGGTTCAGAAGACGAAACACTAAAGAGAGCGAATATCAATCAAGCAAGGGCAGCTATTATTACGTCCGATCCTTCCATGAAAGAAAGGCAGGCTGACCAAGCAAGCATACTTGCCACCGTCGCTATACGGGGGATGAATGCTGATATATTTATTATTTCGGAAATTCTTACCAAAGAACAAATTACGAATGCTAAGCGAGCAGGAGCCAATACAATTGTACGTTCCAATGACTTTATGAGTACATTATTCTTCCATGAACTATATCGAAAAGGACATGTTAAACCTTTTGATACACTAGTTAGTCAATTGTCCACTCAACAATATAAGCAATTAGAAGTACCAGATGAATTGATTGGAGAAACGTTTCAAACTTGTTCTTTTAAATTCATGGAACAGGAAGAATTATTGCTAGGGATTGAAAAAGCCGGAGAGATTAAAATCAACCCTCCAGCTAAATTGACACTTGATAAATCCGATCGTTTACTTGTATTGTCTGCCTTAAGACAATAACGTGCGTTCTAACTCCTGAACCAATTCTTTACCTGTATCTACGTATTCAGAAGGGAATTCTGCGTCTGGATCTACCGGTTCGGAAAATTGGTCAAAGGAGGCTGTTTTGTTACCCACATGGACATTGTCATCTAGTCCTCTTTGATATTTATGAGAGAGTAAAAAGGGCTCTCCGAGTTGTACGGTTGCCTCTTTATCATCCAATTGTCCATTCACTACACTAAAGGGTACACGGAGGAATTGGTAACCTACTCGATCATCGATTTCATAATCGAAAGAACCATGATCATAATCCCAGTTCCCCCCAATCACATAGCCAACTGGTTTTAATTTCTGCTCCAAATCGTATAACGAAAAAACTTGCCCTTCAATTTTCGATGGAACGGGTATCATACTATCCCTACCTTTCATTTTTCTTAGCATATCCTTTTCATCTTTAATTACTCTATATAGACTGAGAAATTGTGAAAATGCGGATTGCGAGCAAATTCTTTCGTTTTGAAGTATTATTTCGGATTTGCGAGCAGTTTTTTTGATTTCGGAGCAAATTTAGAAATTTGAAAGCAACTTTTGAATTTCCGAGCAAACCAGTCCAGTTTAGTTCCGTCCACCAAGCCAAACAGAGCTTCCACATTAAAAAAAGGCTATCCCAAATGGATAGCCTTTTTTTAACATTTATTTATTCAGTCGTTTTTCTAATTCAGCTTTTTGATCTTCGAATCCCGGTTTGCCTAATAGTGCGAACATGTTTTTCTTATAGGCTTCTACTCCAGGTTGATCAAATGGATTTACGCCTAGTAAATAGCCACTAATGGCACAAGCTTTTTCAAAGAAATACACCATATATCCAAAGGTGTAAGCATCAAGAGAAGGTACATGGACGACAAGGTTTGGTACTTCCCCATCTGTATGAGCAAGCAGCGTTCCTTCATACGCTTTTTCGTTTACATAATCAACTGTTTCACCAGCTAAATAGTTCAGTCCATCAAGGTTTTGCTCATCTTCTTCTATGGTGATATCACTCTTTGGTTGTTCTACGTGAATAACAGTTTCAAATAAATCCCGACGTCCATCTTGCACATATTGACCCATAGAGTGTAAATCGGTCGAGAAGTTTGCGGAGGCTGGGAAAATCCCTTTTTGATCTTTCCCTTCACTCTCTCCAAATAACTGTTTCCACCATTCGGAAAAGTATTGAAGGGACGGTTCGTAGTTTACGAGCATCTCAATGGATTTACCTTTGTTGTAGAGCACATTACGAACCGCTGCATATTGGTAAGCAGGGTTATCTTCGAGTTCAGATTCACTTAATTGTTTTTCCGCTTCTTGTGCACCATCCATCATTTGATTAATATCAATACCACTAGCTGCAATTGGTAACAAACCAACTGCTGTTAACACAGAAAAGCGTCCACCTACATCATCAGGGATGACAAAGCTTTCATATCCTTCTTCGTTTGCTAATGTCTTTAATGCACCTTTTTGTCGATCCGTTGTAGCATAAATACGTTTTCTTGCTTCTTCCTTGCCATATTTCTTTTCTAGGAAGTCGCGGAAAATACGGAATGCGATGGCTGGTTCTGTGGTAGTACCACTTTTTGAGATGACATTAACGGATACGTCTTTACCTTCAAGAAGATCATATAAATCATTCATATAAGGAGCACTAATGCTGTTCCCTACAAAAATAACTTGAGGCGTTTGACGCTGTTCTTTTGTTAATTGGTTGTAAAATGTATGATTTAGCATTTCTAAAGCAGCTCGAGCACCAAGATAAGAACCACCAATTCCAATGACTAGTAATACGTCAGAGTCTGCCTTAATTTTCTCTGCTGATTTTTGAATGCGTGTGAATTCTTCTTTATCATATTCACTTGGTAAGTTTAACCAACCTAGAAAGTCGTTGCCTGTCCCTGTTTTTTCGTGTAAAGCATGATGTGCTAATTTCACGTAATCTTTCATATAGTGAACTTCATGCTCTCCAAAAAAGGATAAAGCTTTTTCATAATCAAAACGAATATGAGTCATATATGTATCCCTCCATGTTTTTGGCTCTAAATTCACTTTATCGAAACGGTTCCACCAAATCAAGAACCATCCTTAATGTAAGCGAATACAGTCGTAAATATTTCTCCTAAATGCTTCTTTATACTTAGATAATAGTTGGCACAATCGAAATTGGGAATATCTCTCGAGAAAAGTTATACTTTCTTTTCGTTCGAAAAAAAGAGCAGATTGCCACGCAACCTGCTCTCTCGTCTTTTATTTAGACAAGGCTAAAATCTCTTCAACATCTTCATCATGTAGCTGCTTAAAGTTGCCAAATGGTCCACGCTTCATAGCACGATCTACAATCAAGTCAAATTGGTCATCACCAATATCATAATCTGCTAATGTTTGTGGCGCTCCAATAGAAGTCCAGAAATCTCGAAGGCGATTGATCCCTTCTAAAGCCACTTCACGATCGTCTTTTCCTTCAGGATCCACTTCAAACACACGAACTGCTAGCTGTTTGAAACGTTCAACATTATAATCCACATTATGCTTCATCCAATTTGGGAATAATATCGCAAGGCCACCAGCATGAGGAATGTCATAAACAGCAGATACTGCGTGTTCAATATTATGTGAAGCCCAATCTCCCCGATATCCCATCTGTAGCATACCGTTTAACGCGATGGTTCCAGCATACATAATGGTTTCACGATGTTCATAAGAATCTAGGTTCTCCACAAGTTTTGGAGCTGTTTCTATGACGGTTTTAAGTACTCCTTCTACCATTCGATCTTGTACAGGCGCATTTGTAGGTTGATGGAAATACTGTTCAAAAAGATGGCTCATCATATCCACTATCCCATAAACGGTTTGATCCCTTGGTACTGACAACGTATTCGTTGGATCAAGAATAGAGAAACGAGGATTTGTAAAAGGTGGTGCACCCCATCCATATTTTTCATTAGTTTCCCAGTTTGTGATAACAGAACCGGCATTCATCTCTGAACCAGTTGCTGCTATCGTTAACACAGTACCAAATGGAACAGCATCTGTAGGTGTAGCTTTACGAGTAACTAAATCCCATGCATCGCCATCGTATTTAGCTCCTGTTGCAATTGTTTTAGAAGCATCGATAACACTTCCTCCACCAACTGCAAGGATAAAATCGACATTCTCTTGTTTACAAATGTCTATTCCTTTATTAACGGTTGCTAGACGAGGGTTAGGCTCGACTCCTGATAATTCACTAATATTTACGTTTAATTCATTCATTTTATTGATAACCTGGTCATATAGACCGTTTCGTTTTATACTTCCTCCACCATAAACGAGAAGGACGTTTTGTACATCAGATGGTATTTCTTCTGAAAGCTTTTCTAATTGACCTTTTCCAAAGATTAATTTCGTTGGATTGTAAAATACGAATGGTTCCATATTTCATTCCCCTTTCTTCTTCACAAATACTATTATGCGCATTTAGAGTACATTTTTCAAAAGAAACGCACATAACCCTATATTTACCAATTGACTATAGTAATTTTGTGCATACTTTTTTCAAAATAAGTCAAGCTAGTAATGAATCAACTCTAATGATGTAAGGAGGAATAGGAACATGAGTACTATTCAACGAATCGCTTTACTTTTAGTGATTATTGGTGCTGTTAACTGGGGACTTATCGGTTTGTTTCAATTTGATTTAGTTGCTGCTCTATTCGGTGGAGGAGAACAAAGTGGTGCTTTTGCTCGTGTTATCTATACACTTGTTGGTATCAGTGGTCTTATCAACCTTGGGTTACTATTCAAACCAAGTGAAGAAATGGCAGATCAACCTGAACCAGAAGCAAAATAACATAGATACTGAGCCTAGTTACTTGTAATAAAAAAATTCCGGTCACTATGACCGGAATTTTTTATTTGCGATACGTATTTTCACGTTCTTTTGATTGATCAATCCATTCATCAAGCTTATCTTTCAACGTGTTGAAGCCAGCTGGAGCATCATCCTGTGATTGTACTTGATGATTTTGTTGCTGTTGAGGCTTTTGTTTACGCTGCTTAGGTTGTTGTTGTGGAGCTTCTTGTGTTGCACGAATGGATAAGGAATATTTTCCTTTTTGTTCATCAATGTTTAAGATTTTAACTTTTACTTCATCTCCAACAGTAAGATGTTCATTAATATCTTTCACATATCCATGAGTAACCTCAGAAATATGAACTAATCCTTGAACTTCATCATCTAGTGCTACGAATGCACCATATGGCTGAATACCTGTAACTTTTCCGTCTAGTACTTGACCTTCTTCAAACTTTGGCATGCTGAAACAACTCCCGATTTTTATATATTCTCGTTTTGATTAACGCAATTAATAATTTTATCATACTATTGTCAATCAAGCAAAAGGGGTTTTGTAACGAAAATAGACCCAATTTTTTTATGATGAATTTAAATAAGTAAATTTAGGTTTAATTATATGCAAATATGGTAATTATTATAAATGTAAGACTTTCTCGTATTCCCCCTGTGAGGCAAAGCGTACATACCGCTTTGCTTTTTTTTTGCAAACCCCCCCTCCAATTCTTCTCATGAATGATAACCATACAAACAGTAAAACCTAAGCACGAATCCTCCCGTCCATTCTTAAATAAAGAAACCCATTAAATTGTTTAACTTAATTGTAAATGGTTTATGAACAGTATAAGGGAACGTTTATTATATTTTATCTATACTAGAATAAATTGAAAAAAGCATAATGGAGGCGGAGTAACAGTGAATCAGTTTCACAAAGAACAAAAATGGTTAGCTCACTATGGAGTTAATATCTCGTATCAATATTATTCCTCCTCTCCTGCACCAAAGCCTGCCATTGTATTTGTCCATGGATTATTTTCTTCTAAGTTTTGCTACCGATTTATGATACCTGAGCTATTGGAACATTTTGATATATTTACGTTCGACTACCCTCCTTTTGGTGATTCGGACAAATCATGCACCTATCATTTCACGTATCAAAATTTCGCAAACATAATCGTGGAATTATTGGACAAACACAACATACCAAAAGCAACTATTGCAGGTCATTCTATGGGAGGACAGATTGCTCTATTATGTGCTCATTTGTTTCCAGAAAGGGTTGAAAATCTCATTTTATTTGCCCCATCCACTTATATAAAAAAAGCAAATAAAATTATGCACACCGTAACAATGCTACCTTTTTTTCCCTTCTTATTAAAACGATTCCTGTATAAAAAAGGGGCGTACGAAGCATTAATCGAGTGTGTGTATGACCCTCAAATGATTAATAAAGAGATGATACAAGAATATATGCGTCCATTCTTAAAGGAAGAAATGTTTCAATGTTTATCGAAAATGATACGAGATCGAGAAGGGGATTTAACTTCCGAGTATTTGCAAAAAATTAATTCAGAGTGTCTGGTTTTTTGGGGAAAAGAAGATCGAGTATTACCCGTTTCTTTAGGGTACCAGCTTGTTCAAGACCTCCCGGCCGCTTCCCTTGAAACGTTTGAGAAGATTGGTCACTTATTACCAGAAGAAATCCCCTTTATTTTGACGGATAAAATCAAACAATTTTGCACCTCACAAAAAAGAGCGACCTCTTAGGGTCGCTTCCATTTTGAAGGTGTAGAAAGTATAAGCTCCAACGCTTGCATATCTAGTTCCATCGCCCAACGATTAGTAAATTTCTTGACTCTCCTTACTATTCAACATCGAATCGCTATCGCTCTCCGCGTGTTTCCGTTATCTCTTGGGGAAGGAAGTTCGATTAAACCCACTATCTCACGTAGTAATATCAAACCAACATACGTCGTGTGGAAGACAGTTTGTACGTCGCTAGCAGAGCGCTTACGCATTTCTTTATTCAATTCCAAGTTCTTCTACTTTTGTAACTACGTTTATTTTCTGTATGATAATACTAGGTATTGCACTATTTAGAGGAGGTTATTTTACATGTCACGATTTAATCAAGTCACCGATCGTATGAACACACGCTCAGTTAAATGGGACCTTACAGAAAGTTTATTTAAGAGTGAAGAAGTCCTACCTATGTGGGTAGCGGATATGGACTTTCAAATACCTAAAGCAGTAACTGATGCGATTGCAGACAGAGCAGCTCATGGAATTTTTGGATACACCGTTACAGACGAAAAAATTCATCAATCTATCAAAAATTGGCTTTCCAAACAACATGATTGGAATATAAATACAAAGTGGTTATCCTATAGCCCAGGTGTAGTCCCTTCTCTACATACTATGATGGAAGCACTAACAGATAAAGATGATCAAATACTAATACAAACACCTGTCTACCCTCCTTTTTATGATGTAATAAAAAATCACGAGCGAACCATTGTGAAAAATCCATTACATCAACAAGATGGTAAATACGAAATTGACTTTGATGATTTTGAAAAAAAACTAAAACAAGGCGTAAAGGCTTTTATTCTTTGCAATCCCCATAACCCCGTAGGAAGAGTGTGGACCAAAGAAGAACTTCAAAAAATGGCTAACCTTTGTCTGAAGCATAATGTAATGATTTTTTCTGATGAGATTCATGCAGACTTGATTTTCCCAGGTCATAAACACATACCAATTGCTTCATTATCAGATGATATTGCGCAGTCTACAATTACATGCCTATCCCCGACGAAAACGTTCAACCTAGCAGGTCTACAAGTGTCCTATATCGTTACACCTGATGCAGAATATCGAAAAAAGGTTAATGACCAATTCGGACTCCAAGGTATCAAAATGCTCAACACTCTTGGTATAACAGCGTTAGAAGCTGCCTATGATCACGGAGATGAATGGCTTGAAGAATTAATCAGTGTATTAGAAGATCATAAAAAATATCTAATGGATACTATTCATTCTCAAACAAACCAAATTCAAGTCGTTGAGCCAGAGGGAACGTACTTAGTTTGGCTTGATTGTAGAGGGTTAGGATTATCTCATGAAGAATTAAAATCATTTATGCAGGAGAAAGCAAAAATCGGCCTAAATGATGGAGCCTCTTTTGGTGAAGAAGGAGAAGGCTTCATGCGCATAAATATCGCCTGCCCACGCCCCATCTTAGAGGATGGAGTTCAACGTATTTTACAGGCGATTCATAGCAAAGAGTAAAAATTTAGTGAAATCAAATGCATCCTAACCACTCCTCCTCTTCATATATATAGAGGAGGAGTGATTTTTTGATAAAAGGAGTCATGTTGAATGATTACAAGAAAAAGCAAGCGAGAGATTGAGCTAATGCATGAAGCAGGTAAACTTGTAGCGTCCTGTCATAAAGAGGTCAAAAAAATGATTAAACCTGGGATATCCACGACTGAAATAGATCAGTTTGTAGAAGATTATTTAGCGAAGCATGGTGCTACACCAGAACAAAAGGGGTTTAGAGGCTATCAATTTGCAACATGCGCTTCGATAAACGATGAAATTTGTCACGGTTTTCCCAGAAAGGAACCGTTACAGGAAGGTGATATTGTTACCATTGATATGGTTGCCAACTTAAATGGTGCCCTAGCTGATTCGGCATGGAGTTATTCGGTAGGTAATATAGAGCCTGAAGTACAAAGACTCTTATCTGTTACAGAAAAAGCACTTTGGAAAGGGATAGAACAAGCTGTCATCGGAAATCGTACGGGCGACATTGGTCACGCTATTCAAACATATGTTGAAGGGGAAGATTATTCAGTCGTACGAGATTTTACAGGCCATGGTCTTGGACCGACTATTCATGAAGAGCCTTCCATCTTCCACTATGGATCTCCACATACTGGTACACGACTAAAAGAGGGGATGGTCATTACAATCGAGCCCATGGTTAATATTGGGGACTGGCATGCTATCAAAGATGATAATGGGTGGACAGCTCGCACATTGGACGAAAGTTTGTCTGCCCAATATGAACATACAATCGCTATTACAAAAGACGGACCTCTCATTCTTACCCAATTATAAATGAAGAGCATTATTACTTACTCCATAATAGAATCCTAGCACCTGATAGCAGTGCTAGGATTCTTATTCATTTATTTTATCCTTCTTCTTTCTTCTTTTCATCTCCATCTTGACTAGGGTCGGACGGAGTGTCTTGTTTTTGAGCTTCACTCACTTGAATTTTCCCACAAGCAACTCGCTCTCCTGCATCTCCAGCAGGCTGGGTCAAACCATCGTCTACTCCGTCATGAATTATCAATGAAGTACCATCATTGCGTAGTAACGATTTTTTTCCGTCTTTTAATGTAGCACCTTTAACACTGACCTCTGTTTTTACCGTTCCATCTTCATCTGCTTCTATATTAGGCATGTCTCCAAGGTGCGCACCATTAGGGTCCATCAATCCATGTTCTTTCCCATCAGGATTAAGGTGGCTACCAGCCGACTTAAAGTCAGGGGATTCACATTTTGGGAATTCATGAACATGTATCCCGTGTAGACCAGGTGTCAATCCAGTTAAGGAGAGCTTTATGTTCACCCCATCCGGACCTTCTGTTAATTTAGCTGTACCTAACGAGTCGTCTGAGCTATTATACATCTCAATTTCAAGCGCGGATCGATTCTGAGTACTACAACCAGCTATCAATATTAGTCCCACTGCCAAACCCATGATCAACAATGTTTTTCTCATATTTTCTCGCCCTCCCTTCACCTTTCTTCGGACAGTATATAATTATTAAATATGTACTTTCTTTATTGTCACCAAATTATTCACAAAATATTCCTTTTCTGAATAAAGAGACAAGAAAAAAGTAGCCCCTTATGTGGTAGGAGCTACTTTGTATTTGAATCCTGATTTGATTTTTGATCCTGTTCAGGAGCCATATAATCACCAAATTGTTCGTTCGCTTTTTGTTCTTCTTTTTTGGAAGCTTTTAGAATTACTTTCATCGTAATAAATGCTCCAATTGCAAAAACAATTAACGTTAAAACGGCTGGGATATACTCTGTTTTATCTTCAGGAAAATATAAAAACTCCATCATGGTGAATCACGCCTTTCCTTACGTACGTGTTGGTTATTCTCAGTATATCAAATCATACCTTCACTTCCCACATACGTCACAGTTTGTTCATACTTCCTGTTTCAACAATTAAATTTCCCTATTTCACGGGAGATTTGTTACGATACGTATATAACCCCATCTGTAGGAGGAGATATACCATGGAATCATTACATGCAGGAGATCTTGTGACAGCACATTATAAAACGGGTAAATACATTGGAGAGATAGTGGAAGATAGAGGGGAAGCCTTTTTAGTTAAGGTATTAGCTGTTGCCAAACACCCTCAACAAGGTGACTTGCACAACCCAGGACAAACGGAAAATGTCTTTTTCCATCAGCGGAAAGCATTAAGTTACAACGAAAAAGCAAATGTATCCAAATCAGCTGTTAAAGCTTTTGAAGGTGACGACGTCCCTTCCTATAATGAATCACTCAAACAATCCGTTGAAAAATTAAAAGAAAAGCTACAAGAAGAAAATACATTCAATCAACAAGCTAAAGAGCAACTTCAAGATTTAGAGAAACAGTATTTTCACTAATATATTAAGTTATTTCATTATCGCCCTATTATCTTGAAGACTTGAATTCGAGATAAATACCTTTATTAAGCAGGTTGTTTCCGATACGTTAGTATGGAATAAAGGTGGACAGGGAACAACTCGCGTCCTACCGGCGAGCTGGCAAGCTACCTTCGGGGAAAATCGCCCTCAGGGGATCTTGCCTACCTCTTTCTCCGGCGGGAGTCTCCCTGTTCCCAGGCCACCTTTGCTTTTGTTGGGAGGGGCGGAAACATGGGTCGGGCAATTGGGGCGGTCGCTCCTATTTTGAAAAAGTCGCTCTGAAATGGGCAAGAGTCGCTCCAAAAATCCAATTCTTGCCCCTATATTTCAATTCTCGCTCCGACAACAGGAAAAGTCGCTCCAAAGCCCATGTTTTCTCTTATTCACGCAACGGAAACATCCCTCCTTCGGGATTACCAAATTTATCTCGAATTCAAATCTTCACGAGTATGCCTCTTATATGGAATATGATTGTATTATCTAGCTACAAAAAAGTGTCAAGTCCCTGGAACTTTTAAATTCTTTTTCTTTTTTTGTGGTTTACCATAAATAAGATTTGTTATTTGTGGTGCTCGTTCAAATAGCACCATGCCTATAAATGCAGCAATAACGATGTAGATTCCACTAAAGACTTTAATAACCCCAGTAGCTAAGGCAGCAATTACGACCGAGAATTCCCCCCGAGCACAAATAGAGAGACCGGCTCGAAAGGAAACCCTTTTCGATAGACCATACATCCTCCCACCAATCATACCTACAAGAACTTTTGCGACAAGTGACCATCCAATTAAGGTAATTAACAACCCTACCTTTGGAACACCATCCCCAAATTCAATGGTTGTACCAAAATACACGAAGAACAATGGAAGCATTAAGTCTTTCACAGGAAGTACGGTTTGTTCCACACGTTCGATTTTTCCAATTTCTGAAAGCATCATACCGGCTAAGAAAGCTCCTAATACTTCCGATAAACCTAAGTATAAGGCTAGTCCTCCGTAAGCGAGAGAGATTCCAATTAATAATGCAATTTTAAAATCTTCATCTTCAATTTTAATTAGCAATTCTTCAAATCGTTTAAATAACGTTTTGCCTAAAAGGACTGCACCAGCGGCAAGTCCAATTATTTTGCCAAACAAAATGCCTAAATCCATAAGTTGAAAATTCTCTCCGCTACTCATTCCCATAATAACGGCAACAACAATCGGAGCAACTAAGTCTTCAAATATTAGTAAAGCAAGAATAAACTCTGTTTCCGAGTTTGCCATCCGACTGGTATCATCAAGCAGTTTAGCTGTGATAGAGGAACTAGTAGCGTACGTTACACCACCGATAAGAAATGATGTAAATAAATCTAACCCAAATACAAGGCATAAAAGCATTGCCACTCCTAAGCTAAGAGCCACATCTAGCAATCCTGCTGGCCAAATTTTTGTAGCGATACCACCCAGCCTTTTAATATTAAACTCTAATCCAAGAAGGAAAAAAAGCAACACGATTCCGATTTCACTCGCAAAATGTAAAAGTTCATTTTCGTGTAATGCATCTGCCAAAACAATTCCCAATAGAATGTACAAGATTACGGTAGGAAACTTTATTTTCAAACTTAATAAACCAAGCCAAAATATAAGAATTAATACGATTCCCGCACCAAGTAAAGTTGGCATATCAAAATGCACTATGCATCATTCCTCTCCTTTACAAAGAGATGTCAGCGTTGCGATTTGATCCTTTTTACCAATTCCCATTAGCACATCTCCTGGTTGAAGCTTTGTGTAAGCTTCTGGAATCGCAATAATGTCATCGCCTTTGACAATCCCAATGATGGTCGCTCCTGTTTGATTACGAATTTCTGACTCTTCAATGGTTTGATGTACAATTGGAGAAGATGGTTTAATTTCAATCCAATCCATAACAATTTGACTATTAAACATTTTAAGCTTATCCGCATCAACTGGCTGATAGGTAGCCCCTAATAGCTGCGCTCCAAGTTCTCTTGTTTCATCAGCTGTCAAATCCATACCAAAGTCAGCCTCATCACTATTCGCTTCATCAAAGAAATATAATTCCCGCTTACCTGTGTGGTGAACAATTAATACTAACTGACTATCTTCAGCTGTTGTTAACGATATTTTCTGTCCTATTCCTGGTAGTTTTGAAACGGAGATATCCATTCTTCTACAACTCCTTTCCTCTATCACTTACAAGGGTTTATTTTTATTGTGTATATCTTTTTGCTTGTTCTTTGTTCATTCTTTATAGTTAATGCTTCATTATATAACTACAGTCTTTACGTTGTGTATGGTTTCATGCACACCGCCTCTCTTTTTTCACAAGAGAGCTTATTCTTATTTTACCAAAGTTTGAATGGGAAATCCTAGTAAGATAGTTTTTTATCAACCAATACTCATTTGAGTTCTTGATTTTATTGTGGTAATTTAAAATTGAATGAAGACATAAGGAGGTTTATCGATATGACAGTACATATAGGTGCTAATAAAGGTGATATTGCAGATAAAATTTTACTACCGGGAGATCCATTACGTGCAAAATATATCGCAGAAAATTTCTTAGAAGATGCGACATGTTATAACGAAGTACGAGGAATGTATGGCTATACAGGTACATATAAAGGACAACGTATTTCCGTTCAAGGTACTGGAATGGGCGTTCCTTCGATTTCCATTTATGTAAACGAGTTAATCGAAAGCTATGATGTACAAAAATTAATTCGCGTTGGTTCTTGCGGAGCTTTACAAAAAGATGTTCAAGTTCGTGATGTGATCTTAGCTTCAACATCTTCTACTGACTCTCAAATGAATCGGATGACATTTGGCGGCGTTGACTTTGCCCCAACAGCTGATTTTGGATTATTAAAAGCAGCCTATGAAGCAGGAGAACAGAAAGGTCTTTCTTTACAAGTTGGAAATGTTTTCACAAGTGATAGCTTCTACCGTGATAATGCCATGGACCTGTTTAATCAGCTAGCACATTACAATGTACTAGCCGTAGAAATGGAAACAACGGCATTATACACATTAGCTGCTAAATTTAACCGTCAGGCATTATCCGTGTTAACGGTAAGTGATCATATCATTACAGGTGAGGAAACAACTTCTGAAGAACGTCAAACAACCTTCAATGAAATGATTGAAATTGCCCTAGAAGCTGCCATTCAAGAATAGTAAGAACAAAAGCGCATGCGCCCGTTTAGCGACGTATGTGCTGCGGCCCACCCGATGTGTGGTTGGTTCGATGTTGCTGCACGATGCAGCTAGGTTAATCGAACTTCTTTCTTAATTTGATGAAGGTCGCTGGGCGCTGGAGCTAGACTTGTAAGCGCTAGAACTTTCTTTACTTTATAAATAATTACCCAACACTCCCACAAAGGTGTTGGGTTTTTTATGGGATTAATAAGACGCAATATACATGCAGGTCAAGCACGAAATTCCTCTCATCACATATAGTGTACGTGAAAAGGAGGCTGGAGATCGTGTACCCCTACTATCCAAATCCGGTATATTTCATCCCTTATACACCACATGCATATATTAGGAATGGTTATCACCCTCAACCCCGCCCCACCTACCCTGAAGTCAATACAGAACAACTCACCGAATCTGCAAAATCGTTTCAAGAATTGATGAAAGATGCGCAAATGGTATTACAAGAGTTCATATCCTCCCATCAATTCTCTTTTGAAGTAATAGATGCTGCACAGAAATCTAAGGATGAAAAAGTAAAACAATTGATTAAGAGCACGGGAATAAAACACCCTGTAGATATTCATTACAACCCTGACAGTCTACGCCTAACCTTTCGTGCTAAACAAAACGATATAGATTGTTGTAAATTAACTATGGCGCTACACTGGTAGTAAAAAACAGAATGGTTTGACACCGACAATAGTTGTTTCTTTTATAGTACCTTTATTTTTGTGATAAAAGTATTTAAGTATATGTAATAATAAAGAACTGCATTATCTGTAAATCGATTAATTAATTAACTAATAAATTTTTTCCCATTACTCTTCACCTGATTACTGAGAAGATAAAGGAAACACGAAAAACGAAGTGATTCGATGTTAATTTATCGTACGGAGGCGAGGGAACATACTAATCGCTGGGCGCTAGAACTGGACATCGCATCTATACTTTTTTATGTTATACACAAGCCAACATTTTTCAGTAGTACGCTAGACAAGAAAAATAAAAAACTGTCTCTAACCCATGGCTAGAGACAGTCACTCTTATGATTATAAGTTTAGTATATAAGTTGCTAATGTATTGGCCATAACGCCTGTCGGGCCTTTTGGACCTAGATCATAATCCGCTTCAGCATTAGATGTACCTGCAATGTCTAAGTGAACCCATGGGGTTTGCTCTGCAAATTCAGCTAGGAATGACCCAGCCATGATTGCATGTGCTTTTCGGCCAGGGGAATTATTTAAATCTGCAATAGGCGTAGAGCGAACTTTGTCTTTATAGATATCATTGTAAGGTAATTGCCATATTGGTTCGTCCGCTACCTTAGAAGAAGCATCTATTTCAGAAAAGAATTCCTGATTATTGGTCATCGCTCCAGTCACCCAATCACCTAAAGCCACTACAACTCCACCAGTTAATGTGGCTACATCGATTAACTTTTCAGCCTTATGATGCTTAGCATAAGTAAGCGCATCGGCTAATGCTAAACGACCTTCTGCATCTGTATTTAACACTTCAATGGTTTTACCGCTTAGAGATGTAATGACATCATCCGGTTTAAAAGCAGATCCACTTATCATATTATCCGTGGACGGAATCACAGCTACTACGTTTTGCTTTGGCTTTAAACGGCCAATGATATCCATCGCGCCTAGCACAGCAGCTGCTCCTCCCATATCTCCTTTCATACCTACTATTCCATCTTTCGGCTTCAAAGAGTAGCCACCTGTGTCGAAAGTGATGCCTTTCCCTACCAGGCCAACTACATCTTCCCATTCATCTTTACCCTGATATTTCATAACAATCATTTTAGGAGGTTCTGTAGAGCCTTGGTTGACAGCTAAAAGCGCACCCATTCCAAGCTCTTCCATCTCCTCTTTGTCTAAAATTTCGCACTCAAACCCATAATCTGTGGCCATTGTCTTTGAATATTCAGCGAGATCAGTGGCTGTTAAAAGATTGCCTGGCATTTGCACTAAATGACGTGCTGTGTTCACACCATAACCAAGTGCATATCCTTTATCCACCGCTTTTTCTAAAGCACCCTTATTCTCATCTGATAGTAAGCTAACACTTTCAATCTTCACACCAGGTTTTTCATTGCTTGTTTTAAAGTGTTCGAATTGAAATGGTGCTATGACCATCGCTTCTGACAATGCTTCTGAAGCTTGCACACTTGATACAGCATCTGTCTGAAAACTATCAAGGATAAAAGATACTTCGTTAACTTGATCTTTTTGAAGTTGCTTAAACAGAGGTCCAAATGCTGTTTTAAGTCGTTGAGGAGTAAGATCCTTTTTCTTTCCTAAGCCTACGATATAAATCCGCTTTGCAGATGTTTGGTTTAAAGTATATATCTTAGAAATTTGCTTAAAATCATTGGATATATCTCCATCCTGTATGTATTGATCCAGTGCACCATCTAAGGCATCATTAAATTGTTCGTAAACAGGTTGATGGTTCTTATTCTCATGATAAAGACCAAACACAATCGCTTCCGTTTCAGAAAACATCTCTGTAGTTGGTAGTATATTAAACATAAATCTGTCCACCTCCAACTTCTATTATACATGAGAAAAACACCAGTTTTCACTTAAAAAGGTTAACAATTCTATCTTTCGTGTCAAAAAGCCGTCTCACGAATCACATTTAATACCTTTTGTAAGGACGAGACTTTTATCCTATGGTATAATGTTGCAATATAAACATACATACTAATAGCATCATCGGAGAGGTTTTATAATGAAACTGTGATGCAAACATACATAGGATTTACATACCGTTCACAGGATTTTTACGTTTTGACGCTCCAGAATTTCTCCGCTATATACTCTGTCATGTTAAAATAGGTAGAATAGTGGGAAAAATGAAAAGTAAGCCATTGATTAAGAAAGGCGCAAGCGCCCTGCTAGCGACGTAAAAACTGCTACCCAAAGAACGGCGGTTGGGTCGATGTTGCTGCACGATGCAGCGAACCTCCTTCAACCCAGAACTTCAACTTCCTTCCGTATGAGATAAAGGAAACACGGAGAGCATTAGTGAGTCGATGTTAACTTATCGTAAGAAGGGGCAGGAAGTTTGCTGGGCGCTGGAGCTGGACATGGCCACATAGATATTTCAATTAAACATATGTAATAATTTTTTAATTTCCTAGACTACGAAGAAAGGATGAACAGCACGCATGGAACTCTTCTCCAACTTTCCTCTCTGGGCAGCATTAACTGCCATAGTATTTGCTCAGATTGTAAAAATCCCCATTCAATTCATAGCATCAAGACATTTTAACCCAGGGCTGGCTTTTTCCACAGGAGGAATGCCTAGTAGCCACTCTGCTGCCGTTACAGCTCTTGCTACAGCAGTTGGATTACAAGAAGGTCTTAACTCTAATATGTTTGCTATTGCTTGTGTATTAGCTATTATAGTTATGTTTGACGCAACAGGAGTAAGAAGGCAAGCCGGAGAGCAAGCAATTTTATTAAATAAGCTAGCAAAGGATTTCACACACATGGTAGAGGAAGCCAGAGTGTGGAGTAAAAAAGCTGAATATGAAAAAAGAGAAGAACTAAAAGAATTATTAGGTCACCAACCTATTGAGGTCTTTTTTGGAGGAGTTACAGGGGTGCTAATTAGCATTATATTATTTACTTTTATCTAACTCTTAACGGATAAAGAAAATCTGCGTCACCTTGTTCACCCAGGCTTAAGCAAAGCCTCGTCGTAGCGATTTTTGCCAAAGAGAGGATTTGCTTAAAAGGGGTAGGCGATGGAGCTAAATAGTACACAATCCTTACCGTATATTTCTTCTACTCATAAAAAAGCACGGAAAGCTCTCATTGCGCCTTCCGTGCTTTTACATATGATCAACTAGTACTATATTGTTGACGAAATACTTGTAATGATTCCGTTTCATTCAAGCGCTGGAGCTCCTCTTCTGTAAGTTTCCCCTCTCCACGTTTTACCACATAAACAGGTAATGTCTTCTTCCCCCATTGTTCATAAACATCTTCTACCGTCTTATAATATAAATCAATCTTATTTCCTTGAATAGCCGAACCTTTATCTGCTACTACCCCATAACCATAATCAGGAATGTAAAGAATGGTCCCAAGGGGATACACATCAAGATCTGCTGCAATCGTAGAATATAGATCACGTTTCACTTTAACACCAGAGTAAGTTATGCCATACATTGGATGATCAGGATTTTTCCCCGTAGATTCAACACCGGCTGTGTACCCAGTTGCAATAACGGTCTCTGTAGGATATTCAGAAAAATCAATTGCCTCTTCTATACTTCTTGGGCCATTTACAGATTGACTGGAAATGTATCGAGTATTAGCGGCTATATAATTCAATCCCTTTTTTTGTAAGTTTACTTTTTTGTAACTTTGCTCCCCGAACGTAGATTGAAAATGATATAGAGAATTAGTTTTGCTTTGAAGCCATTCCGTTACCTCAGCCGCAGATACATTCGATACAGATGTAAAGGTAGAAAACAGAGCTCCAATCAACAATAACGTCATCAACACTCTTTTTACATATTTTTTTGATTTTTTCAATGAAAACACCTCTCTGAGTGTCATCATTTCCAATCTATCATTTCTTTATACGCTTTTTATTGCATTAAATAACCCATGCCTTTAGAAATACTCCGGATAACTTGTCCACTCAAGAGGTACAAGTAATGGCTGCCATATGTATAAACATTCTAATTCCTACAACAAAAAAGACCTTTCTACACAAGAAAGGTCAGCCTGTATTTAAAACATCTGATATCCACGCACTCGAAGCATACGAATCACAATACCGGAACAGATCGCCCCAGCTAAACCAGATGATAAAATTACAATATCAATCACTTGTAAATTGACCAGATGGGATAAAGCGGTTTGAATCGATTGAGTAAACGATAGAAAATAATCTGCTAAAGCTATATTATCAACAATAAAGACCACAATAAGTGGGTAAATAAATGCCACTAACCATGTTTGTCTTAATAACATGTTCACTAAAAATGAAATCCCAAAAAACAAAACGAAAAATAACAACACCGAAACGACGGCTTGTATGATATTCAATGCTGCTTCCTCCCTGCTATCCTTAACAATCTAACATATTCGACACGATGATACCTCATCATATTTTATAACGGATGGATTTGAAATACAAGTTCTCAAGAAAATTGAATAGTGACAATTGTGTTAACGATGCGTTGGGGATTGTTCAACTGCATATATATAGAAATAAGCAATAAGTGCCTTTTTGAGGGAATGAACTAAAGCTGGAGCTAAACCTAATACTCACTTAGAACAAAAGCGCAAGGGCCCGCTTAGCGACGTACAAACTGCTGCCCACAGGACGTGGGTTGGTTCGATATTGCTGCGTGACGCAGCGTTTTTAATCATCTCCCTATGAATCGTTTTGAGATAAAGGAAACACGAAGAGCGCAAGCGTTCGATGTCGACTTATAGCAAGGAGGAGCAGGAAGTTTACTAGTGGCTGGGCGCTGGAGCTAGACAAATAAGCGCTAAAAACTTATACTTTCTTCACTTATAAAAAAAGCAAAGATGGCTTTCGCCACCTTTGCTAATCAAACTTAGATTACTTAGTAAAAATGTTGAATTTACCTTTTTTCAATAACAATCCAACGCCACCAAGCTTAAGTAGGTAACGATTGTCAATAATCTTCTTCATCACAGAAGCTTTCCAACCAAATAGTTTCTTACCACCGAATACAACACCAATAGCTTGTCCTTCTCCAAGAGAAGCTACTGTACCTTGTAACTCAGGTTCGAATGCTTCTAGTTTGCTCCCACCGTGAACAAGTGTTTTTAGGTTGTGAGCAGTTACTTCTGCTTCTTGAATAGCTATTTGAGCTGTTGGAGGATAGGGACGATCATTTTCTTTATCCATAATAAGAGCACAGTCGCCTACGATGAAAATATCATCGTGTCCAGGCGCACGTAAATCTTCTGAAACTTTGACTCTTCCACGAGCTGTTTCAAAACCTGTTTCTTCGACTATGGAATTACCACGAACACCAGCAGCCCAGATAACGTTGCTAGATGGGATTTCTTCTTGTTGTTCGTCTTTTTCCACTATGATACTGTGTTCATTTACTTGCTTAAGCATTGTTCCTAGTTTGAATTCAACGCCTTGACTCTCAAGATAGTTCATTGCGTACTCTACTAGTTCTTCATCAAATCCAGGAAGAGCTGTTGGAGAAGCTTCTACTGTGATAATACGAACCTTTTCACGAGGAACGTCATATTCTTTACACAGTTCAGGAACACGATTTCCTAGTTCACCAGCAAATTCAATTCCAGTAAATCCTGCACCACCAATTACAATGTTTAGTAAATCTTGGCGATCTTCTTTTTCGTTATTGTAACGTGCAAAATTGTACTCAATGTGATCACGAATTAAACGAGCACTGTTGATGTTATTAATAGTGAAAGCGTTCTCTAAAAGTCCTTGAATACCGAATGTGGCTGCTTCAAAACCAAGGCCAACGACAAGATAATCATACGTAAGTTCACCATTCTCAAGAGTGACCTTTTTCTCATCTGGTTGCAATGAAACCACCGTATCTTGCACAAGTTCTACTCTGTTTAAATCGACAACATCACTAATTTTAATACGTGTATGATCATGATGAAGTGTACCAGCTGCATTCTCATGTAGCCATGTCGTTTGATAATGGTAATTATGTTTGTTTACAAGCGTTATGTCTGCTTCATTTCTACCGAGCATTTTCTGAAGTTTGACAGTGGTAATCATACCACCATACCCAGCACCAAGGATGACTATTTTTGGTCGGTTCATACCTATCACTTCCATTTACTATAAATTTTCGAATTCACGAATGACAAGCAACATTGTGACCCAATTCACGAATTTGAGCATAAAAAAAGACATACTACTATTATAGGATTGTCATAATTTCGTAAAATATTTTCTAGGAAATATCATAGTCCTTTTTCATGCAATTTTCAACCCTTTCCTCATAATTTGTCGACATTCAGACATTTCAAATATTTTTATTATAACCTATATATTTGGTATTATAAAATTTGTACGCTTAGAAATATGCTAAAATAGTCTTTATATACATTTTTGGAAATGGGGGAATCAATTTTGTCTGATCAAGTTTATGACATTACGATTATTGGAGGAGGTCCCGTAGGCCTGTTCACTGCCTTTTACGGCGGAATGAGACAAGCGAGTGTAAAAATCATCGAAAGTCTCCCTCATCTCGGTGGTCAGCTCACTGCTTTATATCCTGAGAAATATATTTATGATGTTGCCGGCTTTCCTAAAGTCCGCGCACAAGACCTAGTAGACAATTTAACAGAACAAGCCAATCAATTTAACCCAACCGTAGCCCTAGAAGAATCTGTTCAAGAGGTTGAGAAGCTTGAAGATGGAACATTTAAACTTAAAACGAACCAAGATGTTCACTATTCAAGAACCATCATCATTACGGCAGGAAATGGCGCATTTTCACCTCGCAAATTAAAAGTTGAAGATTGTGAGCGCTTTGAACAATCTAACCTTCATTACCATGTAGATGACATGAAGAAATTTGCTGGACAAAATGTGGTTGTCTGCGGAGGTGGCGATTCTGCAGTAGATTGGTCACTTATGCTTGAGCCAATTGCAAATCAAGTTACGCTCGTCCATCGACGCGATAAATTCCGTGCTCATGAGCATAGTGTGGAGAAGCTTCACAACTCCTCCATCAATATCATGACACCTTATTCTCCTGAAGAGCTAATAGGTGAGGATCGAATTGAGAAGGTTGTCTTAAAACAAGTCAAAGGGGATGACACACACACACATGATGTGGATGCAATGATTGTCAATTATGGCTTCGTTTCGTCCCTCGGACCTATCAAGGAATGGAACTTAGAGATTGAGAAAAATAATATCGTCATCAACTCCAAAAGTGAAACAAATATCCCTGGCATTTATGCCGCAGGAGATATTTGCACGTACCCTGGGAAAGTTAAATTAATTGCTTCAGGGTTTGGCGAAGGACCTACAGCAGTCAATAATGCTAAAGCATATATGGATCCAAGTGCAAAAGTACAACCAATGCATTCTACAAGTTTATTTGGTGGCTAATCGTAATTTGAAAGCTGGGAGACTTACTCCCAGCTTTTTTAATGCCAGCGACTTGCAAACTTCCTGCTCCTCCTTATGATAAGTCAACATCGAATCGCTTGCGCTCTCCGTGTTTCCTTTATCTCAAAACGATTCATAGGGAGTTCGATTAAAAACGCTGCGTCACGCAGCAACATCGAACCAACCCACGTCCTGTGGGCAGCAGTTTGTTCGTCGCTAAACGGGCGCTTGCGCTTTTCTTTAATTAGATTCAGATTTCACTTTGTAATCTGAAATGTTATAGGTGTCATTCATCAATTTAAAAAATACTGTTAGTGTAAATGTCCCTTCCGCATCGGTTTTATTTTTTTGAACAAGCTTGTACTTTCCTTCTTCTATCTTCTCAAATTTGTAGTCTTTATCTGGACTTAAGAAGGGTCCGAATTCATCAGGTTGAATATACAATCCATCATCTTTTTTCTCATACATGTTATCAACTAGTTTCTTAGCTAACTGTTGATCTGTTACTTCTGATAGGTAGTTAACCATTTCATCTTTCGTTTTGTACTCCACTACTTTTCCATCTTCATTCGTTCTCGGTTGAAGACGTACCTCTAAATCTTTCATGAGCTGCTCTGCTTTATCTTCTGATAATGTCTTAGTGCTTGCTTCGTTCTTATTTTCGGATTTTTCTCCATTTGTTGAAGTCTCGCCACTTGTACCACTAGATGATTGCTCCTCTTGAGCTCCACAACCACTTAAAATAATCACAGCACCAACTAGAATTGATAATAACCCTTTGATGTACTTCATGTTCACCCTCCTAGCTAAATCTTCTAATAAATAACAATTTCCATTTAAAAGAAGTGTGAAACATGGAGTAGCATATTAATCTAATCAACTAAGGAAGTGCCAAAAATGTCATACTGTAGGACTGCTAACATTAGAAAAAACGCATTATTCAGGATAATTCAATCCTCTACTTGGAATATAAAAAAACCTTCCCGACTAGTTACACTGTAACAATCGAGAAGGTTTAGTAGATACAAAGTGTTTAGCAATCTTTATCTGGTGTACCAGCGTTCGTTGCAGTCTTGAATGAGGAGCCACAACCACAATTGGCGATGGCATTCGGATTATCAATTGTAAATCCTCCGCCCATCATGTTTTGTTTAAAGTCGATGGTTGTGCCAACAACAACATCCAGGTCTTGTTTATTCATAACAACTGGAATGCTATTTGCATCAAATGTTATATCTAGTTCTTCGTTCACTTCATCATCAAAGCCCATTGCGTATGAAAGTCCACTGCATCCTCCGCCTTTTACACCAAAGCGAAGACGGGTTTGTTCTGATTCTTCTTCCTTCATCATCTCTTGAATTTGAAGGCTAGCGCTATCAGTTATATTCAGATTATTCATATACGTTCCTCCTTACGTCTTTCTTACTTACAGTATACAAACAAATGGCGAATGTATCAATTTTACAGACCTCACCTTTTTATTTGGTTCTATATTCTATTTTACATGGGTAAATAAATTGAGTTCTAGCTTACTAGCTTATTTTATAGTAACTTAGAACTACAACAACATACATAAATGGGGGTTTATCGTTGCATCAACCAGATCCATTATATGACAAAAGTATCGCATGCCCTTTTTATTCCTTTTCCTATACAACAAAAAAGGCTCGATCACGGTTCATTCGTCCCATCCATACAGATACTGATTTTTGCACAACCTATAAACATGAAGCGATTAATCCACTTTATTATACTGTAGCTGTTTGTCCACAGTGTGGATATTCGTTTACTGATCAGTTTTCCTCTCTTTTTCCACAAAGCAGTACAACAAACATCCAACATAAAATTGTAGATCAATGGTCGTTTCAAAATTATTCCCTAGAACGAACACGAACTGAATCTATAAACACTTTTAAACTAGCTATCTACACAGCCAATTTAAAAAAAGAAAAACCCATCGTGTTAGCAGGGTTGTATATACGACTTGCTTGGTTGTATCGGGAGACAGAAAATCATTTGGAAGAAGCAAGATTTATGAGATTAGCCGAACAAGGTTACCGTAAGTCATATGAGGAAGATGACCTTACGCATACGGAAATGACTACAATACGAGTATTATATATGATCGGGGAAATCAATCGCAGACTAGGAAATGCCCATGAAGCTATACAATTTTTCTCTAAGGTCGTAGATAAAAGAAAAGCTGCTTTTGACCCCAAGATAGTCGATATGGCCAGAGATCAATGGTACAAAACAAGAGAAGATTACAAATCTGAAACCCAACCTATGCAGTCAGGCTAGCAAAAGTGGGATAGAACATTTATGAAGTAAGCAAATCAACAGCTAAAGCGCAAGCGCCTTGCTCATCCCTGGCAGGCTTAAGCAAAACCTCTTCGTCACGATTTTTGCCACAGACAGGAGGATTAGCTTAAGACCCTGAGGGGGCACTTTATGTATTACGTTATACACAAGCCAACAACAAAAAGCACCCCAATTCAATGTAATTGGAATGCTTTTATATGATTTAGGCTATTAATTAAAAGTTAAGCGTATCTAACTTTTCTTCTTCTGATTCTTCATAGCCCTTCATGTATTTAATTCTACGTTGAAGTGACGTTTCATTAACTTGTTCATCTGCATGGTAAGAAGAACGGACAAGTGGTCCAGCCTGGCAATGTTGAAATCCTTTTTCCATTGCAATCTGACGCAATTCTTCAAACTCATCTGGATGATAATAACGTTCGACTTTCAAGTGTTTTTTCGTTGGCTGTAAATACTGCCCAATTGTCATGATATCAACATCATGAGCTAACAAGTCGTCCATAGCTTGGATGATTTCTTCTTTTGTTTCTCCAAGACCGACCATCAAGCTTGATTTTGTCGGTGTATTTGGAGCAATTTCTTTCACTCGTTTTAGTAGTTGCAGGGAACGATCGTAGGTAGCTTTTGAACGAACTCTAGGTGTTAAACGACGAACGGTCTCAATATTATGGTTGAAAATATCAGGACCTGCGTTCATCAACGTGTACAAGCTATCGTAGTCCCCTTTCATATCAGATGGAAGAACTTCTACGGTACAGCCCGGTTGACGTCGATGAATTGCCTCAACCGTTTCAGCAAATACTTGAGCACCGCCATCGTTTAAATCGTCACGTGCAACAGCTGTTACAACCGCATGCTTCAATTCCATTAATTCAACAGATTCGGCAACTTTTTCAGGTTCTTGAAGATCTAATTCATTTGGCAAACCTGTTTTAACTGCACAGAAACGACAACCACGTGTACAAGTATCCCCTAAAATCATGAAAGTCGCTGTTT
Organism: Pontibacillus yanchengensis; assembly: GCF_009856295.1. Taxonomy (NCBI): domain Bacteria; kingdom Bacillati; phylum Bacillota; class Bacilli; order Caryophanales; family Bacillaceae; genus Pontibacillus; species Pontibacillus yanchengensis. The sequence continues at coordinate 28,386 of NZ_WMEU01000008.1, forward strand.
TACGCTCGCTCCAGCATTCATGTATGTTAGGACACTTCGCTTCCTCACATACCGTATGTAAATTACGCTCTCGCATGATTTTCTTCAATCTGTTATAAGACTTGTTTGTCTTAATGTCTATTTTCAGCCAATCGGGTTTACGTACGTGTTCTTCTTTTTTCGCCATGGATTTCACTTCCCTTTCCATTTTTGTTCATGTTCTTCCTTACCGAGAGTATGTCCATTCCTTGCTTTGGTAACGTTCCTCCATCAAGGTATAAACTTCCTGAAGCTGCTCTTCGGTCAACGTATATGGTTCTAAGTGAATATCTAAACCTTTTTCAAACCCTCGCTTGAAGGCATCTTTCACTTCCGGAAGATTGATTCTCCTTCCAGCTACTTCATTAATTGCAGCTGCTTTTCCACCAAACGCCTTACGAGCTCTTTCTTTAACTCGCTCATTTGGATAAATGAATAAATCAAATAACGTTATATCATCAACTTCAATCGGAATCGATCCGTGTTGTAGAATGACTCCTTTTTGTCTGGTTTGTGCACTGCCAGCTGCTTTCTTGCCTTCTACAATCAACTCATACCAAGAAGGTTCATCAAAACATACAGCTGAACCGGTTTGCTGTAACTTACCTTCTGGTATCGAAAATTCAGCTTGAATATCTAGTTCTTGAAATCCTTCTAATAGTCCTTGCGATATTACTCGATAAGCTTCTGTTACAGAAGGAGGCATTGTTTCATAATTTTCAGACACAATGACACTATACGTTAATTCATTGTCATGAAGGACTGCGCGACCACCAGTTGGCCGTCTTACAAGTTCAAATCCGTGTTTATGTACAGCATCAACATCAATTTTGCCTTTCAGTTTTTGGAAGTACCCTACAGATAACGCTGCAGGTTCCCACCCATAAAATCGTATAACTGGAGGTATATCTCCGTTGCTATGCCATTTTAATAGTGCTTCATCTAATGCCATATTAAAAGCAGGTGAAGCATGACCAGAATCAATAAAATACCATGTTGGTTTCATGCTGAGCCTCTTTTCGTTTCATATATACTTTAGCAAGATAAAATGCTACAGTATATTTTAACAATTTTTTCATTGTAATGTAAATGTTTCTGCATACAAAGACCAAAAGCCCTGGGCGCTCGTATATCGACGTATATGCTGCTGCCTCCACGACGTAGGTTGAATCGATGTTGCTGCATGATGCAGTGGTCTTAATCGAACTTCACTTAAAATCTGTAGGAGATAAAAGGAAACACGAAAACATGCGTGATTCGATGTTAACTTATCGCACGAAGGCGAGGGAAGCATACTAGTCGCTGTGCGCTGGAGCTAGACATGAAAGCACCAAACTTATGCTTTCATTACTTATTAAAAGAGGAATCCCTCATTATCTATATATATGTATGAAAAACGCGATGTAAGAGATCATCGCGTTTAGAACAGGGGATTCTCCTCTAAATGCTGATATACATTTTCTACTAATTCTTCTGGGGTTTCAGCTGTAACTCGATCCCCATTCACAAGCGCAAACAGTGATTGCGCACAAAGTCCACAATGGCTCAAGCAACCATACTCTATTACATCCAGTTCCAGGTCTTTCTCAAGCTCTTCTTTTGCTTTATGAGACCCACTAGCTAAGTTGTTAATACAAAATTCAATGATTGGATTCATCTCACTCACCTCAAGCGTATTTATTAATGATGAATCCCCTACTCAACGATATATAATATCATATGTTAACAAGAAAACAAAAGCCTCTAGCTTGCCATTCCATCCTTAACTTACAACACATTTTAGCTTTTTTATGAAGAAGGAGATATCCCATTTGTTTCAATGGCCTGATAAATACTTTTTAATTTTGGATTCCCCTCACCTACAACATCACCGTTTAGTACTACTAATGGATAAAAATATTCTTCATCCATAATCTTTTGAGTGAAAGCTTGATGCTCAGGATTATTTTGTGTCTCATCTATATCTACATACGTAAAATCTATTTGCTCTGTATCATATTTACGTTCAATAGCTGCTTGTAGCCATTCATATGTTTCCTTAGCACTCGGTAAATTAACGCAACTTGCACATTTTTGTTCTGCACCATAAACGGTAATTGCAATATTGCTCATCCTATTCCCTCCAATTTTTAAACCACGAACCTTTATAAATCATTTTACAAAAAGAACGGAAAAAGATAAAATGAAAATGGTTCTCATTTATTTTAACGATTATAGTACCGATGTTTGTTCATACAAATAACACTAAAAACTAATTCAATACAATAGATTTTTTTTAAAGAACATCTTATAATAGAAATATGGAAAGGAGAAGATGGATGATGACAGATCAAGTACAGGAAGTATTAAATAAACTTCGTCCCTTCTTACTACGTGATGGTGGAGACGTTGAACTTGTAGATGTGGATGAAGGGATTGTCCGCCTTCGTCTAATGGGAGCTTGTGGTAGTTGCCCAAGTTCAACCATTACACTAAAAGCTGGTATCGAACGTGCACTAGTAGAAGAAGTACCAGGCATTAGAGAAGTAGAGCAAGTATTCTAAAAAACATATACATCGACAAAAGCTTGTAGATATGATCTACAAGCTTTTTTTTATATTGTTACGTTGTAAAGTTTGAAGTGAATCATAAGTGGGATAAGTGGAGATATTTGATAAACTCACGCGTTTCCTATGTGTTAAATAAATGAATGTTTATCACATATAAAAGGAATAATCCGGAAGACTTGAAGTTGAGATAAATTTGGTGATCGCACTGGCAAGAAAGCTAATGAACATTTAGTTCGCTGTTTGTAAAAAATAAAGTTTTATTTGTCAGTAAGATCTAACCAAAGAGGGTTTTCACTAAAAATAAGGGCTTATATGTCCTTTCGGGAGACATACAACATTTGGCCGCGTGTCCGATAGCCATTACCCGGCTGGGGGTGAAGGGGAACTTCGAGACTCCCGCGGGTGAAAGAGGTTGGTGAGACCCCGGAGGGAGCAAAGCGACTGAGAAGGCTCACCAGCTCACCCGTAGGAAAGCGAGTTGCTTCACCGTAACCCCTTCCACGGTTCAAGTATCGGACCCATCACCTTTTGAATATATCTCGAATCCAAGTCTTCAAGATAATGTGGCTTTAGTGTAATAAGACCTGAAACAACTATAACAAAAGCATCTAATAATAAATAAAGAGTCAGCTACAAAAAAATGTAGCTGACTCTTTACGTTAGTAAGATTGAGCGCTCTGCTCATTAGAAACGGGGACGTCTTCTTCTCTTCCTCGTTCAGAGCGACCAATGATATAAGCTGCTGTGGCATCTCCTGTTACGTTAACAGATGTACGGCACATATCAAGCAAACGATCCACACCTAGAACAAGTGAGATAGCTTCAACTGGGAGACCAACTGATGTAAGTACCATAGATAACATTATAAGTCCTACTCCCGGTGCTCCTGCTGTTCCGATACTAGCCAGTGTCGCTGTTAGTACAACGGTCAGTAACTCCCCTAGCCCTAAGTTTGTATTGTACATTTGAGCGATAAACATAGTTGCAACACCTTGCATAATTGCGGTACCGTCCATGTTTATGGTCGCTCCTAATGGCTGAACAAATCCACTAATACTCTTAGGTACTTTTAAATTCTCCTGTGCTGTACGCATAGACACTGGTAATGTACCTGAACTACTAGAAGTACTGAATGCTACAATCATAGCTGGTGAGAATTTTTTAAAGAACTCAATTGGGTTCATTTTACCTAATACATACAAAGCTGATCCATACGTAACGAATAAATGAACTACTAAGGCTAATAAGACAACTAACATGTACTTGATCATACTAATTAACGCATCTCCACCCTGACTTCCTATGGCGTCTGCTATTAGTGCGAATGCACCATATGGAGCAAACTTCATAACAATCTGTACAAGGTACATTAACAATTCATTTGCTTGCTCAAACAAACGGTATATTCTATCTCCCTTTTCACCTATTTGAGATAGGCCAAAGCCAACGATAATGGAAAAGGCAATGACTTGAAGCATCTCACCTTGCGCCATTGAATTTATTGGGTTTGTTGGGATAATATTAAGCAGGGTTTCAACTACCCCAGGAGCTTCTTTCGCCTCAAAATCTCCACCTTGCATTGCTTCGCCACCTGCACCTGGTTGAAGAACTGCACCCAGCGTAAGAGCTAGTGTTAAAGCAATCGCTGTGGTAACAAGAAAGAAGGCTACGGTTTTGAATCCAATCCTCCCTAATTTTTTAGGATCACTGATTCCAGCTGTTCCAAGAACTAATGAAACTACCACAATGGGTACGACTAACATCTTGATTAAATTCACAAATATTTGACCCATAGGGTATAGTACAAATTTCTGGGATACATCATAGAATCCTTGTCCAATTGCATTTAATGACAATCCTACAATGACACCAAGTACCATACCTAGTAAAATCTTTTTCGTTAATGACATCGTTTCTTCCTCCTAGTGCTACATCTAGATGATATACTTTACTCATGCAATACGCTAACAAGTTAATGTAAATTATATAATTTACATTAGCTTTTCTTCAATACAAAATGTTTAATTTAGCTAAAACGAACAACCAACATGCAGAATCCGAAATCTAATTACACTTACACTTTTGTCATTTTAGCATTAATAAAAATCACCTAAGGAGTTTTCACCTTAGGTGATTCTAGAAACCATTCCTATTTTGTTGGATTCGTTTCAAAGCGTCTATTGACATCAAGACCATACGTATCTACATTTAACGGTCTCCATTCAAAATCATGATAGTTCTTTACCCATTTGAACTCAATGCGCTTCACTAAGTCTGCATCCATAAGCGACATAATCGTTGGACCAGCACCGCTTAAGAATGTGCCATAAGCCCCTTCGTTTCTCATAAATGATTGAATATCATCAAATTGTGGAATAAGCTGCTTACGATATTGATGATGAAATAGATCCTTTTCCATCATCTTACCTGCCAACTGCCAATTTTCTTGAGCAAGGGCCACGACTAACACATTCGCTATCGAACTAGCTTCAACTGCCTGTTTATAGGGTAATTCGGATGGTAAAACTTCTCTCGCCTCAGACGTTTTCAATTCTTGATTTGGAATTAAAGCAACAAAACTAGGCTTATCTAATGAAAGCTTCTGCCAATCAACGACGCCATCCTCTTCATAGTGCGCAATCACACACCCTCCTATAATAGAAGGAACAACATTATCAGGATGTCCTTCAAAATTGGTCGCTAAATTCACTTTTTCTTCTGTAGGAAGCTTCAAATCATAAGCATAATTGGCTAGTTCTATACCTGCTACAATAGCAGCAGCACTACTTCCAAGCCCTCTAGCTAAAGGAATATCATTCTTCACTTCTACACGATAAGCTTGATTCGATTCTTGATTGTAAAGCTGACCTACATGTTTCGCTGTTTTCAAGATCAAATTATCCGAACTGTTTAGCTCGCCTTCTAAGTCGGATGATAATGCTACAAATTCCCATGTATCTGAAGGTGACAACGATAGTTCTAGATATAGATTTAAGGCTACACCTATCGAATCAAAACCTGGCCCTAAGTTTGACGTGCTACCAGGTACTCTTATATTTACCGTCATGAATAAACACGACCCTTAATAGCTTCAATCACCGTATCTTTATCATTAGGAAGCACTTCTGGTTTCAGCGTACTCGTATCGATGGCTGTTTGAGGGTCTTTTAATCCATTACCTGTGAGCACACATACAACAGATGAACCTTTCGAAATCTTGTTAGAGCGTAACGCTTTCCATAAGCCTGCAATGGAAGCACAGGAAGCTGGCTCAGCAAATATCCCTTCATTTTGTGCTAGCCATTGATAAGCTTCCAAAATTTCTTCATCTGTCACCTCATCAATTTCTCCTTGTGAATCATGTGCAGCATTCACGGCATGTTGCCATGAAGCAGGGTTACCAATTCGAATAGCTGTTGCGACCGTTTCCGGTTGTTCGATTACTTGATTACGAACAATAGCAGCAGAACCGCTTGCTTCAAAGCCCATCATTTTAGGAAGTCCGGTTTGCTTCGCTTTGTTATAATCTACAAACCCTTTCCAATACGCAGTGATGTTCCCAGCATTACCAACAGGGATACATAAATGGTCTGGTGCACGACCTAACACATCACACACTTCAAATGAACTTGTTTTTTGTCCCTCAATACGGTAAGGGTTGACGGAGTTGACTAATGTGAAATCATCTGATTCGCTTAAGATTTTCACTATCTCTAATGCTTCATCAAAGTTTCCTTCAATGGAAAACACTTCTGCCCCATACATGACTGCTTGCGCTAACTTTCCTTGAGCAATTTTCCCTTCAGGAATAACAATAACACAACGTAATCCTGCTCTAGCTGCATAGGCTGCAGCAGAAGCAGACGTATTGCCAGTCGATGCACAGATGACTGCTTTTGCTCCTTCTTCTACAGCTTTAGCCATGGCCATAACCATCCCTCTGTCTTTAAAAGATCCAGTAGGGTTTGCACCTTCTACCTTGGCATAGGCTTCTACACCAAAGTCTTTGGAAAGCTTCTCAAGAGGAATGAGAGGCGTATTTCCTTCGCGTAAAGACAAGGTAGGGGTATGCTCTGTAATTGGCAAGTACTCTTTGTAATGAGCCAATAATCCATCCCATTTCATTATGCTTCCCCCTCACCTTCAACACGGTAATAGCTATGCACACCTTTTATAACATCTAATTCTTCTAGCTCATGTAAAATAACATCGATTTGCTCGCGACTCGCCTGATGAGTAACAAGAACAATTTCAGCTGTTGAATTGTCTTTTTTCGGCATTTGTAAAATTTTATCCATACTTACATTCTGGCGAGCAAACACATTCGTAATCGCTAAGAACGTACCAGCTTCGTCTTCTGCCTCAAGTCTTAGGAAGAACTTAGAGAATACTTCATTGCTTGATTTCAAGCTTTTATCAAATTGTGGGTTAACAGATGATTTACCTGTTACGCCTAATCGAATATTCTTCACCACGTCCATTAGGTCTGAAACAACAGCAGTTGCTGTTGGTAACTGACCTGCACCAGGACCATAAAACATCGTTTCTCCAACTGCATCACCGTACACGTACACTGCATTGTATTCATCCTTAATGGATGCTAATGGATGGCTATGTGGCACAAGTGTAGGTTGCACGCTCATTTCGATCTTACCTTCATTTCGAGCTGCAATACCTAATAGTTTCACAGTATAGCCTAGTTGCTCAGCATAGGATAAATCATCAAACGATATGCCTCTGATTCCTCTGACATCCACATCATCTAATTCAACCGGCATCGAGAAAGCAAGTGTGGATAATAAACTAACTTTTCGTGCAGCATCTAATCCATCAACATCAGAGGATGGATCGGCTTCTGCATATCCTAGATCTTGAGCTTCTTTTAAAACATCTTCAAACGTTCTGTCCTCTTCAATCATCTTAGTAAGAATATAGTTTGTTGTACCATTCACAATCCCCATGATTTTATTAATGCGGTCTGATGCAAGACCATCCGTTAAGGAACGAATAATAGGGATTCCTCCAGCTACACTTGCCTCATATCTAACATCACATTGATTTTCATTCGCTAATTGTAATAATGGCGAACCATAAACAGCCATCATATCTTTATTGGCAGTCACTATATGTTTTTTATTCTGAATTGCTTTTTCAAGTACTTTATACGTATCTTCAATGCCACCCATTACTTCAACAATCACGTCGATTTCTGGGTCTTGTACAAGTTCATCCACTTGGTCCGTTAACAAGGAGGATGGAATATTTCCTTCGCGTTTTTTATTCATATCATTGACTAGGATTCGTTTAACCTCAATGGGACAGCCAACTTGGTGTACAATTTCTTCTTTGTGATTTTCAAGAATTTGCACAACTCCTGAGCCGACAGTTCCAAACCCACATAATCCTACGTTAATTTTTTGCTGCATGGTAAGACCTCCTATTGTTTATCCGGAATGTACATGTGTTTATCTATAACGCACATTATATAAGCCTTATGTATAGAATACAACAGTAAACTGAAAATTTATATTCTTTTAACTAATCAAATGAAGCAATCATACATTTCTGAAGCATAAAATATGAGGACATATGATTAGTTACGCAACTAAATATTCTATATAACCTAAAAACCCATAAAAATGAACCTGTTACTTCATAACAGGTTCACTTTATTTAAGATGTTACTTTCGTTTTCGGTTCTTGTTCGTCTAATACTAGCTGAACATTTTCTAGACATAGATTCATCATCGCTTTTCTTGTTTCAACACTAGCTGATCCAATATGAGGCAGTGCAACAACTTGTTGCAAAGATAAAAGTGGGTGGTCTTTGGATATAGGTTCATTTTCAAATACATCAAGCCCAGCGCCTGCAATATCACCTTCTACTAGTGCTTGATAAAGATCATCTTCATTGGCATTATCTCCACGAGATGTATTCACAAATATTGCACTTGATTTCATTTTCTTAAATACTTCTTTATGAAACATACCTTTTGTCTCTGGTGTTAAAGGAGCTAAACAAACGACAAAATCAGCTTGGGTTACTAATTCATCAAATGACTTATAGACCGCTCCAAGCTTTTCTTCAGCCTCTTTCTTACGACTTCGATTGTGGTAAAGCACATTCATATGAAACCCTCTAGCACGATGCGCTACCGCTTCTCCAATCCGTCCCATTCCAACAATCCCTATGGTTTTATGATGGATATCATGGCCTGCCATCAGTAGAGGTGCCCAGTTTTCCCAGTCACCCTTACGTACATACTCATTCGCTTCTATTAATCGTCTGGCCGTAGCCATTAGAAGGCTAAAAGTCAGATCTGCCGTTGTTTCTGTTAATACATCAGGCGTGTTGGTTATCGTGATACCATTCTTTTCAGCTGTCTTGATATCAATATTGTCAAACCCCACTGCCAGGTTTGCAACCACCTTCAACTGCCTTCCTCTAGAGAGAAGTTCTTCATCTACTTGATCACTTAACACGGTAATCAAAGCATCTGCTTTTCCAGCTTCCTCCAAGAGAACCTCCCGATCCACAGGTTGCTCTTCTGAATCCCACATCTTTACATTAAATTTCTCTTGAAAGGGAGTAACGATTTCTTCTGGCAATGAACGTGTTATAAATATATATGGTTTTGTCATAAGGGAACCTCCTAAGCTAATACTGTTCATGAACAAGTCTATATTAGCATATAACTAGTGTTTTTCCCTATAATTGAACAAAAGCTGGAGGCGCCCGCTTAGCGACGTATGGATGGCTGCCTACACGCCGTAGGTTGGTTCTATAGTACTGGAAGTATTACATACAGTTTGATACTAGTACCAATCAAGCGTTGGTATCCGAACTTTATTCACATCCAACCTGATTCCTTCAAAAAAGTGATGAAGTATTTTTTCATAATTGACTTGATTCTCAAGCTCATGTCGCAATTGATCCTCCTGTGTTCTACCAGAATGGTTGGTATGATTAAACCATTCATCTAAGCGATCAAATAAGTTTATAGGTAGAATCAGCCTCGCATAAACTAGTCTCCACCCAAATATAGATAAAGGACGTATAGCTTCATAATCATCCATAAAAGCTCGAATATCCTGAAAACCACTCTCCCCTTTTTCAAGTAGTTGATACCTTATCCACTCTGCAATATCTCTTGAAGGGTGATCGTACACAATCGTATTACTCCATATCGTTTGATCAAGCAGACTAGGGTGAAGGCGTTGCACAGTAAAGGTTCCTTGGTCGTATTGTTCATACCTCCAATCCTGTTCACTTTCTTGTAGATATTGGATGGCGTTTTCAACCACTCCTTCTAAATAAGGGTACGTTTCAATAAACAAACGTTGGAACGATGAAGCAGGGTGAATATCCCATTGCTGTTTGTATAATGCAGTCCAAGCATCCATTTTTTCTTCCCATAACGTCTTCCACTTTCCATAGCGGGAAATGTGTTGTGGTTGGTAAGGGTATTGTTGCCCCAATTCGTGAAAGCGCGCAAGCCAAGACCCATGAGATTGATCTTTGGAGAATAGTTCTCCAACATAAACGAGCATATATTCTTGATTTTCAATAGTTGTACGTAACGCACCTTCTTTCGTGAAAATTGGTAACGTCGTATAGGGCCATTGATTACTCAACAAATACTCACTAAGCGATCGCTGCTCAAATACTTCCTCATCTGTTACGTTATGAGCTGGTAATAAAGCAACATATCCATCAGAACTCTCATACCCTTTAACTCCAAATTGATTCCATTCCCTACCTACTATTATGTCGTACTGAGCTTCAATTTCTTCCTTCATTTACCTCACCCACCAAATAAAATTTCTTCTTATTCTTATCTTTATGTATAATAGAAAAAAGAAGAACATTAGGACATTTTGTTCTATAGAATAATGGAAAGTTGTTTCTCTATGGAAGAATAGGTTATAGTAAGAAAATATAGACAAAGAAAGAATGGGTGATAACGATGAGTGAAAAGAAGATGAGTAAACTAGAAGAAAAAGCTCGCACATGGCTTACAGAGCGCGGTGTCACAGTTGACGATATGGCAGATCTTGTCTATTATTTACAATCCAAATATCATGATGATTTATCTTTTGATGAATGTAGACATAATGTAGAGCGTGTTATTTCCAAGCGTGAAGTACAAAATGCGATTCTAACAGGAATTCAACTAGATATTTTAGCTGAGAAAGGGATGCTGGAGTCCCCTTTACAAGATACGATTGAAGCTGATGAGGGGCTTTATGGCGTTGATGAAATTATTGCCTTGTCGATTGTAAATGTGTACGGTTCTATTGGATTTACAAACTACGGCTTTATTGATAAGCAAAAACCAGGCATTTTAGGAAAACTAAACGATAAATCAAACGGTTGCCACACCTTCCTTGACGATATTGTAGGAGCCATTGCAGCTGCTGCATCAAGTCGTTTAGCACATAGTGAAGAGAACGAAGAAGTCTAGAAAATTAATTCTAGGCTTCTTTTTATTTCTACCGGTTTTTATGTTAGAATATTTTTACATTTTATGAAAGATAAGGAGAATTTGATGAAGCACTTTTTCAAAAAACGTTTATATTGGTTAATTCCCTTTCTAATCGTATTAGCTTCCATATCGCTTGTGTTTTTTCAACGAATAGAAGCCATTTCAAAAGATCCAGATACGAATTGGAGCCGTAAGGTAGAGGTAGGAAAAACAACCATAAATCGGTCTCCCTATGTGGAAAAAAGAGATAATCAATACGTTATAACCCAATTTATTGATGGCGATCTCAACAAGACGGTATGGAACCATCAATTTGACGAATTAGAAACACAAACCATTGAAGTCCCCTTTGGTAAATGGGATCCTTTCTTTTATCAGGATGACTTTCTTGCCTATTTCAATGGGGAAGAAATAGTAGATAAACAAAAGAAGGTAATCTCAAAAGCAGATACTTTCTATCCAACAGCTAATACATTTTTTTATACATATAATCAACAAGTATATCGATATAATCCAGAAACAAAGAAAACCTCTACCTTATTAGATATTCCTAAGGGGTACTCTATCATTCCGATTAAGCAATCGGGCAACAACGCCCCACCTATTTACTTCAAGCGAACAAAAGGTAATAAAATAAATGTCATCGCATATCAACATGGTGATGAGGGGTATAAAAGAATAGCAACTAAATCCGCCCAGTTCCCTCCCAGTCAACAAGTTGAAGAAGTGATAGTCTCCACAACAAACGAAAAGATTGGTCTCTTCGTTTTAGCAAGCGTATCAACTGGAAATCAGAAAACATTATACCCTTATATAGCAGAGGCAAATTTGAATGGCTCTGAAGTTGATTTAAATGAAACACAACTTAATGACCCTCATTCAGGCGGAGGGTTAAGAGAACCTAGTGAGTTTTCTGCTACTTATCGAAATAATACGTTCCATGTCCTTTTTAAAGCTAGTGGTAAAACAGATAGAAGCAACGTCACAGATCGATCTTTCAATGTGTATGAACTAGCTTATCAAGATGGAAATGCACAAGTAGAACGAAGAAGTCACTCTTATCGATTAATTTTTCACCCTACTTATATAGATAACCAAACTGTCATTTGGAATGAGATAGCAGATCCATATAAATTATTTATTGCTTCTTCCAATCCTGATGTCGTCCATAAAGCTAACCGTTATACATTTGATGATGCGTTAATTGCTTTTGGGGATACGATGTCGATGCTGTTTAAAGGACTGGTTACAGTTGTCCTTACTTCCCATTGGTTCATCTGGCCATTAGCATTCTTTGCTGCTTTGTTCTTGATATTTCGAAAATTCACAGACGAAGACCCTCATTGGGTATTCTATGCAGGCGTAGGCATCTATTTAGCAGCAGCTCTGTTATTAAAAAGCCATTTCTTTATTCCGTCATTTAACAGTACAGCTCCTGCTTATTTTAGCTTCACAGGTAGCTCCTATTTTTACATTATCTTTTTTGCACTTCTAGCTTATTTATGTGTGAAGCTAACTAGTGATGAATGGAGTTCTGTGTTAAAAGCAACCTATTTTATCGGAGTTCATATCTTGTTTATGATTTGTATCCTTGGACCTTATGTAATTTTCTTCTAAATAACAGACGGTTTGTTCACGTACAAATAATATTTAAAAACGACCTACCCATGCGATGCTCATGAGTTAGGTCGTTTTTTTGCATTACCTAAGCATAGGTATCCATTCCGATAAAGAGGCTATAGAATACTTAGGTTGACGTTCATATTGGGATAATAACTCTTTTGTTGTGACACCTGTTTGTACATGCAACGTATCAAGACCAGCATTCATCCCTGCCAAAATATCTGTATGATAATTATCTCCAACCATGATTACCTCTTCCTTGGACAAACCAAGAGCTTCAATAGCTTGATCCATAATGATCGACTCTGGTTTCCCAATAAACGTTGGCTCCACACCTGTCGACACGCTAACAACTGACGTGAGAGAACCATTGCCAGGAAGCATCCCTCTTTCGGTAGGAATGGCGATATCACCATTTGTTGATAAAAAGGTTGCACCATTTCGAACTTGTAAACAAGCAATAGCCAATTTCTCATACGTTATGTCACGGTCAATCCCCATCACTACAAAATCACAATCATCCTCCACAATGCTATGTCCAGATTCCGCTAATGTGTGAAATAATCCTTCTTCCCCAATGGCAAACACTCTTGCATGTTCTTTTCGATCCTTGATATAACTTCCTGTAGCAGTACTTGATGTGAAAATTTGTTCAGCTCGTGCTGGAATATCAAATTTGTTTAACTTCTCCGCCACTTGCTCTGGTTTTCTCGAAGAATTGTTGGTTACAAACAGATGAGGAATCCCCTCCTCCTGTAGAGCTTTCACAAAATCAGAAGCAGCTTCTATTCGTTCTGACCCTCTATACATCGTTCCATCTAGATCGATTAAGTATCCTTTATATGATTGCATGTGTATTCCTTCTTTCATTGTTACTACTGTTAAGGTAAAGAAAAGCTCAGGACGCCTTTGTCACCTCTAGAGGATAAGCGCTAAATCTAGACATGTAAAAGTCAATAAATCACACTCATCCTTTATATTGAATAAACATTCTGAAAGTATAACATGACTTATTGGTCTTCATTTGAAAAAGCTGAGATAGGTCCTAATTCTTCATTTAAATACCGACGAATATAATGGCTAAAGTCTTCGAGAATGGTAACGTGTTCATTCATCATCTGTTGTAATTCATCATGATTCATATCCGTATATTCTCTAACTAATTGTTTTCTTATAGCAATAACTGCTTTATATGCTTCCTCTTCGCTTTCAGGTAATACCGTTTCATCAATCAAAATATCAATGATATCCTCATAGCTTCCAGGATCACGCATGATAAACCCATCAATCATCATATTTCCTACATCGACAATGGATTCGATTGTCATCTGAACACATCTTTCTAACCCTAACCGTTTTAATGGGGTATCTACTGCTTCATTCTTATAATCCACGAGCAATTGCTCTAGGTATTGCAAAGTTGATTCAATTTTAGAACGATCTACAAAATACATCTCGTTCCCTCCATTCATCTTTTTCATGCTCTAGTGGTATCATATCATATACAAGCTATCATTAAATTTACATTTACCAGTTAAGTTTTGAAGGGTTTTTTGCTATAGTATAGATTGAAATCTTTGAAGCGGAGGAACGTTTAACTATGGATCGTGAATTAGCTCTAGAACTTGTACGTGTAACAGAAGCAGCAGCAGTAAGCTCAGCCCAATGGATGGGAAGAGGTCAAAAAGATGAAGCGGATGATGCTGCAACCACAGCAATGAGGACTATGTTTGATTCTATTGCTATGGAAGGTACAGTTGTTATCGGTGAAGGTGAACTAGATGAAGCACCAATGTTATATATTGGTGAAAAGCTTGGAAATGGGAACGGACCTGAGGTAGATATTGCCGTTGACCCGTTAGAAGGAACAAATATTGTCGCAAAAGGGCACAATAATGCCATGAGTGTTATTGCTGCAGCTGATCGTGGTGCACTATTGCATGCACCAGATATGTACATGCAGAAAGTAGCAGTAGGAAAACAAGCACGTGGTCAAATCAGGTTGGATGATCCAATTGAAAAGACGATTGAAACCGTTGCAAAAGCTAACAATAAACGTATTAATGACTTAACCGTAATTGTTCAAGAACGTCCTCGTCACAACGAACTTGTCGAGCGAATCAGAGCAAAAGGAGCTCGTGTGAAACTGTTTGGAGATGGAGATGTGGAAGCGTCTATTGCTACATGCCTCCCTCATACTGGTATTGATCTATTCGTAGGAACTGGAGGAGCTCCTGAAGGTGTGATTTCAGCTGCAGCCGTCAAATGTTTAGGCGGTGACATGCAAGCTCGTCTCGTCCCACAAAATGAGGAAGAAGCTCAGCGTTGTAGTGATATGGGATTAAACGATCCTAGACAATTATTAACGCATCATGATTTAGTGAGTAGTGATGATGCACTCTTCGCAGCTACTGGCGTAACAGAAGGTGAACTGCTACATGGGGTTAAATTCCTTGGTGGGGACTTAGCCGAAACGGACTCAATTGTAATGAGAGCAAAAACAGGTACAATTCGATTTATTAAAGCAAACCACCATCTGGACAATAAACCTCATTTACTAAAAAATGACTAATCCCAGGAGGTTAGAGCATTGGAAGAGAATCGATTTTTCCTTTATGATGAAAAAGAAAATACGCACACAAGATTTGTAAGTTTCATGGGAGATGCCCATCGGTATGACTTAGCGATTATTACTTCAAGTCGTTATTACGGCAAGAAAATAGTTGTTGACCTGCAAGGTAGTCATTATGCCATTCTTGGACAAGATGATGTGGAAGAAGAAGGTTATCTTGAACATGCGTACAATTTAACGGAAGTCGAAGCCGAAGAATTGAGAGAATTTCTCCGGGAAATTGTATAAAAGTAAAATAGAACGCAAAAAAACTTCATTCATAACAAACCCTCCTAAGGTTAAAACTAAAACCGAAGGAGGGTTTTACTATGGCACAAAATGACAAAAATATAAATAAAAATCCGGACTCAGATGGATATTCTGACTTCGCTAACGTAGAAGCAATGAGGAACTATCTAACTCCAGAGCAATTACCAGAGGGACCATATGGTGCTCCTCGTAATAAATACAAACCTGTGGAAAACAAAAGCACACCATGGAAAGAAGGACAGCGTTACTATAGCGCATTTAACTATGAATTCAAATCGCTACACGAAGACATGCCTAGACACGACACTCCAGCCCATCCAACCCACGACCATCCAGACATGGAGAAAAAGCCGTCTCAAGAACAGCAAAATCAAAAATAATTAGAACAAGTCATACAGGATGCATTGCTGCAAGTAAAAAAAGAGCTTGGGTTCCAAGCTCTTTTTTACTGGGTAATTTTCCTTCCCCCCATTATCTTGGAAACTTGAATTCAAGATAAAACCAAACGAACGCAAAGTGGGACGGGGGATAGGGCTGTCGCTCCTATTTTTTAAGCTCTATCTAAAATCTCGCCCTTATATTTCAAAAGTAGCTCCTGTTTTTCGATTCTCGCTCCGAAAGCAGGGAAAGTCGCTCCAAAGCCCATGTTTTAACGCAGTGACATGACAAGTCCCTCTATGCTGCATGATCGATGCGGTCCGCAAAAAAACCGATGTGTCGAGCTCGCGCAGGGCACGTTTTTTCTTTCATTAACGAAACGAAATCATCCATCTCACCGCCACCAAAGTTATCTCGAATCCAAGTCTTCAAGATTATGCCTCTTATCTAGAATAAAAAAACGCATCAGGTCTAGTTTAAACCTCATACGTTTTACTTGTAAGGATTCCCCTACTTATCCACTTTTTTCATAACAAAATAGGCACAGCCGAAATTACAATACTCATACAGATAGTCGTCTAACGTACTAATCTTCGTATCAAAGGTAGCTTTAGGATTTTGATCATCAAAAAAACCACGTAGTCTTAATTGACCATAGCCCCAATCGCCTACAATAAAATCATATTTACTTAAAATATCGCTGAAACGTTGCTCAATAGCTTCTTCTTGAAACCCTTGTTTTTCATCATGTATAACTTCATAATTTTTTCCTTGTATGACAAACACAATCGATCACCTCTTAGCTCTTCTAGTGTATCATAATTTGGATTTTTTTACTTTTAAAAATCATGATAACACAACATTTTCTAGCATGAACTTTTAAATATGACTAAACCTATAAATAGGGAGAGGAGATGACCATATCATAAAGGAGCGTGTTTCCATTGAACTGTAAATCATGGTTAGCTACTGTAGCTTTAACTTCCACATTGGTGATTAGTGGATGTGGAATGAATAATGAGGGAGCAATGGATATGGATGATGCTGACCAATTCAATGCTGCCGGATATAACAATGGCCAGGCAAAAAATAATGGTTACAACAATCAGAAAAACGGGCGTAATGGCATGGACGAAATGGGAGACTACGGTGATACCAATCGTTCTGAAAACTTCAACTATACGGCTACCAAGAATGATAATCGCAAAAACGATCAATTCGGTTTTGTGCGTTATACAGAAGATCAAGTAGGTAAAGACGAAGATGAAGTTCGCTATGGTGTTATGGACCGTGAACATGTATCTGATTTGATTACGCGCATGATGCTTCAAGGTCAAGGTATTAAAGATGCTGCAACATTAGTAACTGACGCTGAAGCACTAATTGCTTATACACCAAATGGTGAAGTGGAGCGTAATGAAACTGCAACCATTGCTAAGAAAACTGCTATGTCTGTTCTTCCACGATACTATGAAGTTTATGTAACGGACCAAGATGGAGCTCATAAAGAATTAGCCAATTTAAGCAAAATGAATACTAGCAATGAAAATTACAAAGATCTTCTAGAACAAACCATTGCTGAGATGCGAAAGTCTCCTCAAGGTGAAAAAATGTATAACGACGAAACAAAGTCCATGAAAGATAAACGAGATGTAGAAAAAAATGAAGGTATGGAAAACATGGGGATGAATAAATAACAGTATTGAGCATTTTGCTTTTAAGACCAGTATTCATAATACTGGTCTTTTTAACATTTACCAATCATGTTTTTCTTATCATTTCGCACACTAAAGGTAACGAAGTAATTAGGAGGTGAAAGACGCTTGCTTAAAGTCATAAAGATAGTAGCATTATTATGTGTGCTTGTTCCTACTTCTGCTTTAGCAAATAATGAAGAAAATCCTGCTGAGCAAAGAATGACCTTATTTAAAAGCATGGAAGCTATAACGCAAATACCATGGTACTATTTGGCGGCTATTGACCAATATGAACGAAATGTCCAAAAAAAACCCGCATCAAATGGAGCGATTGCGATAACAATCCCGCAAGAACAGTGGAGTGGAGTATCTAATCCTAGTCAGAAAGATGCATTGACTCTTGAGGAGGTCGCATTATTTAATGGGATGGGCACAGATGGAAATGGGGATGGCATCGCTGATCGTACAAATGATCAAGATATACTTTACTCCATAGGATCATGGATTGGAAAATATGGAAATACTCCTCATGATATTAAGATTGCACTTTGGAATTATTATCAACGTGATCTTTCCGTACAGACCATTATGAATACAGCTAAAGTATTTGATACCTACAATTCTAATCAATTAAATGATCATATATTTCCAGTACCATTATTTCATAATTATAGTTATAAAAATACATGGGGAGATCCTCGAGGCTTTGGGGGAAGAAGAATACATGAAGGAACTGATATCTTTGCGAATTACGGTGTCCCTGTTCGAGCAACATCTTATGGTGTGATTGAAATGAAAGGTTGGAACAAGTTTGGTGGATGGAGAATAGGCGTTAGAGATATCAACAATATTTACCACTATTTTGCCCATTTAAACGGTTTTGAAAAAGGAGTAAAAGTTGGTCAAGTTGTAAAACCAGGTGATGTCATTGGATATGTTGGCGCAAGTGGCTATGGTCCACCTGGTACATCCGGCAAGTTCCCTCCCCATCTCCATTATGGAATGTATAAAGATAACGGATACAGCGAGTGGTCATTTGATCCTTACCCGTCGTTAAAAAAATGGGAAAGAGAAACAAGAAAACAAAAAAATAAGTAAAATAAGTTATTCAGCAAACAAACAATGAATAATGAAGACTTGAAGTTCGAGATATCAAAATAACTGCACAATCAACGGTCCAATAAAAGACCTTTGCTTAAAACCTACATGAAAAAAGGATTGGATCATCGAGATCCAATCCTTTCATTATTATTTAGAAGATTTTATCGCATTGGCTATGCTTGCAGCCAATCCTCCCCAAATCAATACCATACTAATAATCATCATAATAATCGCACTTGCTTCCATTAGCTACCTACCTCCTCGTCTGAGTTAACAGAATGATTTACTCCCGCTTTCCATTTCAGTTTTGTGAAGATGGCAGCGACTACAATAACTAATGCTAAAGCTCCCATCCCCCAAGGTCCTACTAATGAAAGTGGATATTCATCAACATACGGAGCCGTGAATTCGCTGTATAGTGATGCAATCATCATATAACCGAGTAGAATTGGTGTAATAACGGTTAAGCAAATTGTCCACCATGATCCTAGACGAATTTGAGATAGACCGTTTGCATGCTCCTGAAGGTCTTTAACTTTACGCAATACCCAAGCCAAGATGATAACCTCAATTAAACCACTTAATCCTACTCCTACTGTCAATACATAACGGTCAACAGCAGTTAAGATGTGTACGCCACCTTTTGTAGCATATAGGATAGAAATTAAAGCAGATAAACCGCCACCAAACGCAACGGCTTTGGTTCTGGAAATATTAAATTTCTCTTGGAACGCAGCAATATAAGTCTCACTGATGGATATAAGTGAGGAAAGTCCTGCAAGAACTAAGGATGCAAAGAACATGAATCCAAATAAACCATTCAAGAAAGGCATCTGGTTAATAATTTGCGGGAAGATTGCAAAGGCAAGACCTACACCATCTGCCGCAAAATCATCAATCCCATTACCTGTTGAAGCTGCTACAAATCCAATTGCACTAAATACCCCGATACCAGCAAGTAATTCAAAACCTGAGTTACTTAAACCAGTAATGAAGGCGTTATTTGTAAGATCTGATTTCTTCGGTAAATAACTAGAATACGTAATCATAATAGCGAAACAAATAGATAAACTAAAGAAAATTTGCGTATAAGCAGCTGTCCAGACGCTTGGATCGCCTAATTGGGACCAATCAGGTGCAAAGAATGCGTTAAGCCCTTGCGCTGCACCTTCTAATGTAACAGCTCTAAGAACAATAATTAAGAATAAGACCACTAATGCAGGAATGAAGATTTTGTTCGCTGCTTCAATTCCCTTTTTCACACCTTTAAATAAAACTGCTAGTACGACTGCCCATACAATGACAAGTGGTATAAAGACACTTGGAACAATACCACCAATAGATCCTACTTCACCTGCTTGAAGGTAACTACCCATTAAGAATTCACCTGTATTCTCTCCCCACGTTAAATTGAAGGAATACACCGAATAAGCAAGTGCCCAAGCAATGATAACTGCATAATACGTAGAAATACCAAATGATATAAAGACTTGAAGCCACCCAACATACTCTGACTTTTTATTCAGTCTTGAGAATGTTAGTGGAGATGAACCACCATACTTATGTCCCATAATAAATTCCATGATTAGAATCGGGATACCTGCTGTAAATAATGCAATTAGGTAAGGTAGAAAGAATGCTCCCCCACCGTTGTCGTAAGCAACATATGGGAAGCGCCATATGTTCCCAAGACCGATAGCCGATCCTACTGCAGCTAGAATAAATCCAGCTCTCGTACCCCATTGCGAACGTTGTGACATAAAAAAAATCCCCCTTCACTCTTTTTCCCTTTCGTGATTCAATCATATGCTTGAACCAATAAGAGAATGTTCTAATTCTTTTTTTTATTCTGACTTTTCTTTCTATCAGTTGCTTGTATTATAACCAGCCCATAAAAGAATGTAAAGCAGTTTCGCAAATTTTCAGTAATTTTAAAAATAGGAAAAATAGACCAGAACCGATTATCCGGCTCTGGTCTCATATTTTCTATGCATTCTGTGGTTTTGGCTTAAATGAAAATGCAATAATAAATACAATGACAATTGTTACTAGTAATGAAATAAACGTATTCGTTGTTAATCCATATAAAAGGTATCCAACTGCTGCAGCTAAAGCAGATATAAAGGCATAAGGTAACTGCGTCATAACGTGATCAATATGATTAGAACCAGCACCTGTCGAAGAAAGAATAGAAGTATCTGAGATAGGTGAACAGTGATCTCCAAACACACTACCTGCCAATACAGCTGCCAAGGATGGTAAGAACATCGCAGCATCCGTATTCACTGCTATTTCTCCTGCAATTGGTAGCATAATACCAAATGTTCCCCAAGAGGTTCCTGTGGCAAATGCCATAATCCCAGCAACAATGAAGATAAGGAAAGGTAGGTATGATGCCGTAATAGATGCCTGTTTCACTCGTTCAGCTAAGAAGCTTCCTGTTTCAAGCCCACCGATAATAGATCCAATCATCCAAGCAAGAATTAGAATATAAATCGCTGGTAACATCGCCTTCACACCTTCTACAAATACTGTTCTGACAGGTGATTTAGGCTTACCCTGGTACGTATAAAGATATAAACCAGTTAACACAGCAAATAATCCACCAAAGAACAATGATTTGTTTACATTCGTTGAGGCGAAGATAGATAGTAACGTTACCTCTCCTTCACTCCCTTGTACACCCGTGATAACCATTGCAGTGACAGTGGCTACTAAAAGAGTAATAATGGGCGCTAGTAAATGGAGGACCTTCCCGTTCGAATGTTCAACAAACTCACTATCTAAATCCCCTGGTACTTCTTTCCCTTTTGTGACCAATTCTCCTGTTGTTTCAGCACGTTGTTCATGCTTTTTCATTGAACCGATATCAAACCTAAATAATATAGTTAAGAATACTAGTAAAATGGCTGCAAATACATAGAAGTTCAAAGGAATCATCTTCACAAAGGCCTCTAACTCACCAAGCTGAGCAAGACCTTCCGTCGAGATAATCCCGCCTATTGTACCAATAATAAAGGCACCCCAACTTGAAATTGGAGATATTACTGTGACCGGAGCTGAAGTTGAATCGATAATATAAGCCAGTTTCGCCCGAGATATTTTATATTGATCAGTTAATGGACGCGCAACCTGACCGATAGCCAAACTATTAAAATAGTCATCAATAAAAATGATAATACCGAGAATTGCAGGCATGGTCTGGGCTCCTTTACGCGTACGAATGCGTTTGATCGCCCATTCTCCAAACGCTCTGCTGCCTCCAGAAGCAGTCATAAATGCTGTTGTAATCCCTAATAAAAGTAAAAAGGATAATAAATAAAGGCTTCCCCATTGAACCGCACCATCAGCATAAAAGATAGTATAGAATGTAGACCATATTTCAGATAGTGAAGCTCCTATAGAGAAGTTGTGAAGCATAAATGCTCCAACTATAATCCCTGCTCCCAAGGATAGAAGCACTTGTCTTGTTAGCAGTACAAGAACCAACATAATAAATGGCGGTATGAGTGAATAAATCGTTCCTTCCATCGTTGTCCCTCCGTTTTGTTTTGATGTCTTCCTTCGTTGACTCTATCTAATGAAGGAAAGGAACGATGGATCTCAAGATGCTAATACTGTTTGTGTACATAGACCAATTCTATGTGTTCATCGAAGAAATGCGAGGAAAATAGAAAAAGCAGGCAATGATAGAGTAAATAACCTATCATTACCTGCTTTGTAAGTAGCAAATAATATCGTTATCCTCCATCTCGATCAGTAGCGCATCATGCAATCCAATCGTCCGGTTTGCATGACAGTATATTCCTTATTCAAGAACATACCAGCGTAAAAAACATGACAGTTTTTCACACTTCGGCAAGTAGCCCTTTCACCCTTTATCAACGTTGTCATTCTCCAAAGAGTTACTAATACTAAATGCACCTCTACCTCATCGATATGATAAGGTTTGGCAAATTCAATTTTAAGACGTTACATATCATATCAAGATTTTTAAATTAAGGCAAGGGACTAGTTGGAATTTCTATTGATGGATTTGTTCCTTCCCCACCACTACCTCCATTGAAATATGGTACCTCCCCTTGGATGGATCCTTGTGTAACGAGGATTTCCGTATTGACTAATGTTGTGTCCGTTGAAAATGGGAGTACAATTTGAAGTCGGACCTGCACATTTACCTTTACTTCAAATACCAAATTATTAATCCCCCATTCCCGAAATGTATTGATAACATTCGATTCGACATCCCCAATTGTTTGAAAATGAACTGGGATTCTAGGACCCAGGTTAGCAAGAATCGTACTATTAGTCGCCTGGCCTAATGGAATATATGCAATCGTTGGCTTATCTTTTACTTCTTCTTGTGTTTCTTGTTCTTCTTGATCGATATCGATGTCTAATGAAGAATCGACTCGATCACCTTCTTCTTCTAATCGTTTTAAGAATTGATTAACTCGAAAATAAGTATCACGTTGTACTCTATTGATTGCAGAAGAATTCCAAGTCACAAAAGTAGTATTTCCTTCATTATCTTTCTCCACTATTATCATATCTTGAGGATTTAATTCATCAGCTACTTTTTTATTTACTGCTTCAATTATTGCTTCCCTGGCAAGTTGCTCTGTTCTAAGTTGGGCGATTTCCATTATCTTTGGTTCAATGCTTCTATTTATAAACCATAAGCTTCCGAATGTACTCACAATAAAAAAGATTAATGTAATGAATGCGATTTGTCCCGGTGGAGGCGGCGCCATTGCTTTTTGATGTGGTTTGTATTTTTTCATAAAAAACCCCCTCTCCTAAAACATATGCAGGTTAAGGACAGGGGTTGCTATTTTTTCAATTTTTATTATGTAGGAATCTTTATCACAGTGGAAGTAAAGAGTTAAACACTCTTACTTAACAAGGTGGTATCACAATCAATAACAACAAGGTTAAGTTCTTTTGACAAATCAATTTCATAGTATTCAGATACAGATTCACCTTGCTCTTCTAAAATACGAATGAACGGGCGATCACTTAATTCCGTATTTTGTTTGGACACGATGCCTTTTCTTCCATCACTTAAGAGCACTGTAAGTCCATTTGGATATACAGCTACACTTTTTCGAAATGCTTCTATCATATCAATATCAAAAAGTGTCCCCGCACCTGAATATAGAATCTCAAGTCCTTCATGGGGGAGCATTGCCTTGCGATAAACCCGATTACTCGTAACAGCATCAAATACATCTGCAATACCTAGAATTTTTGCATAGTAATGTATATCATCACCTTCTAAACCTCTTGGATAACCTGACCCATTTAATCGTTCATGATGTTGGTATGCACAGTGGGCTGCTACTAACGGGACAGTTGGAGTTTTCCGTAACATATTAAATCCCGCTTCTGAATGCTCTTTCACCATTTGAAACTCATCGTCTGTTAACTTACCGGGCTTGAATAAAACATCTCGCGGAACTAGGGTCTTCCCAACATCATGAAGCATAGCTCCATAGCCTAACTCCTCTAGTCTTTTAGCTGGTAAACCCAGTTCTGTGCCGAGAGCCAATGCATAGATTGTTACATTTAAAGAATGAGTAAAAATGTAGTCATCATATGTAAACACATCAGACAATAGATTTATTACTTCATGATCGCCCTGCACCTCAGCCAGAATATGTTGAACAACATTCATCATTTTCTGACCCGTTCGGTCAAATATAAATGCGTTTGCGATATCATCTGTTTTTTTCATCGTATCAAACGTGCTTTTAATAGTATTAATAGCATCTGTTCTAACTCGATCAGAAATAGGAAACATTGTTTCAATATCTGCAGTTTCTACATCCTCTATATAGACGTATGTTATGCCTATATCATTTAACCGCTCAATCATTCTTTGCGTTAAGGATACCCCAGAATTAATCAGTATTTGGCCATTTTCGTTATAAATAGTTTTGGACAGCTCATCACCTGGAGCTAAAGAAAACGTTGAAATGAGTCTCATGATATCCTCCAACTTAATGTAAATAAATCTCTCTATGTTCTTGATGTATTCTCCCAAATAGTACTAGTGGCACGTTTCAGGCGAACTCGATTCCTTGTTACCTATTCCCACATCATTTAAACAGTCTAAAAGTGCAAAAAGAACCTGTTACTTATTTACATCAAACAGGTTCTTAAGGTTCATTACTTTCGTATTATAAAAATTATACTATTATCTTTCTTTTTCGACAAGTTTTAGCAAAGCCTCTTTACCAATCATTCCCTCAACCCAGCCTACATTTTTTGCTCCAATAGTGACTTTTTCCAACGGTGCATTCAATAATTCATCTATAGAACGAACCCCTACAGCACGGGCTGCAATAATATTTCGGTCAGCTAACTTTTCATTTAGAAGATCCACATCAAGTGCTCCACACATGATATAACCTTCATCGTTGCTAACTACAAGTAAATTTGTTTCTGGAAGTTTTACTGAAATAGCTGTAAAAGGTCTACCCTCAATAAACACAGGTTGCACAGTTACCATCTATACCACACTCCCTTCTTCTACAAAGTATGTAGAAGGAGAGAAAAGGTGAGCGGTTTCTAGGTAATTCTTTTAATCGTGTGTGTGAGTAGGTCTCTTAACAATTCTGGCATGTAGTAATGCTTGGAAGGACTGTGAGAAATTTCAGGAAGAAGCTTCCCAAATGTAAAGGTATCAGCTGTAGCTACTTGATAAGTTTTATTTAAATCAATTGCTTCACCTTGTAACGTAACTCGCTTCACATGCTCATCACCTTCACTATCGGTTTCTGTCACAACTTCAATACCAGAAAAAATCATACGTCCAATAATTTCACCACGAAACCCAAAGCCTTTTAACTTTAATTCCATAAACCGTTTAGCATGAGCCTGACGAACAACCTCAAGAAGTTCATCTCCTTGTAACGCTACTCTACACGGGTTCATGGGATGAGGACAGATTCGGTGAATATCTCCTCTCGTAACGTCTCCTTGACTAAAACCATCCAACAAGACTCCAGCATTAAGCATTGCACAGTCAGCACTTGTCCAATCTTTTAATGTATGGACTAGTTCCTTCATAATATGGGATTCTTGAAACCAGTTAACATGAAGTGGAGTATATAAATGGGCAACCGGTTGTCTTAAAATAACATCTGCCTTTTCTTGATACTCCGCTAACTGATCCTTTGTAGCTTGATCCTCATCTGTATGATTCACCTCATAAGCATACGCCTGTTTTTGGTTAAGTTGTTTGCGCTCAGTATCCCATGAAAGGACCACCTCACCAACATAGACTCCATGCTTTCCGGCAGCTGTGAGTAGTGTATTATTGATTTTCTCTCCATCTTTAAATAAGTGATGAGTATGCCCACCAATAATGAGATCAATATCATCATACCTGCGGGCTATTTCTTGATCGTCATTAATCCCCAAGTGAGATAAAAGAACAACAATATCAGCTTGTTCCTTAACTTCCATTACTATTTGATCTAGTAGCTCAAATGGTGATGTTACTTCCCAACCTAACAACTCATAGAAGGCTTTAAATGGTGCCGTTAATCCGATTAATCCAAGCGTTGTTCCATTTTCGGTTGCCTTTAACGTGTATGGTTTTAACCAGCTTGGATCTTTGCCATCTTTGTTTGCTAAATTAGCACAGACCACATCAAAATCTGCTTGATCATAAAGCGTAAAAAGATCCTCATGGGTAAGTGTTATTCCCTCATTGTTTCCAATTGTAGCTACATCATAAGAAGCTTTATTTAAAAGCTCCACATTAGCTTTCCCTTGCATCGCTTCTGCAATTGGATGAAACCGGTCCACATGGTCACCAATATCAATTAGAAACATCGGCTCGTTACGCTTTTCATGATGCTTTCGTTGCTTATTCCAATGACCTACAATTTTTGACCAATTCTCAAAATGACTATGTAAATCGTTGGTATAGTAAAGAAAAATGTTCTCTTTCATACAATCTACTCCTTACCCTATACCTTCCCAAATTAATCGAATACCAATCAAAATGAGAAGAATCCTTAAAGTCCAAACTACTGTTTCACTTTTCATTTTTTGGTTTACCTTCGCGCCTAATGTTCCACCAACCCATGCCCCAGGAATGAATAACAGTGTATAAAACCATGCAACATGTCCTAATAAGATGTGAGTTGTTGAACTTAGGATGCTCATGAAAAATATCATAAACATGGATGTTGCTGTAGCGATATGTGGGGGTACCCTAAATAATAAGATCATAGCAGGGACCATTAACGAACCACCCCCGATTCCAAATAAACCTGATAATATTCCTACTCCAAATGCCATGAAGGCACCTGTTAAAATTGGAATAGAGTAGTGATACGTATGACCTTCTAAATCGATCGAGCTATGAACATACAGCGACTGCTTCCGAGGTGAATGAGGCCTTGTTTCTTTTTTACGTAAAAAAAATAAGGAAGATACAATAATCATGAGAATTCCAAACAAAAGAGTGAAAGGCTTCACTTCTATAAATTGATTCAACCAAGACCCTAAAATTCCACCTGGAATACTCCCAACTAAGAAGACAACACCAATTTTATAATCAATTCGTTTACTTTTTAGATACGAAATAGTGGAAGATAGCCCTGTAAAGACCATTACAATTAACGATATTCCTACAATCTTTTGAGGTGTTACCCATGAAAAAGATTCCGAAAAATGATTTAAAAATAACAGACTAGGCACCAGGATGGTTCCACCACCTATCCCGGCTATACTTCCAATAAATGCAGTAAAGAAACCAATAATGATAATAAGAACTGCAACCACTTTAAATTATTCCTCTCTATTCTAACTCTAATTCTACGTTTATCTTATCATCTTTCCCCATATAAAAACATGAATCGATGTTAAAATCCTTCTCTTATTCCATTATTGCCCCATTATCTTGAAGACTTGGATTCGAGATAATCTGGGTAAGAGAAATGTTTCCGTTGTATTATTTAGAGAAAAGATGGGCCTGGAAATAGCTCGCTTTCCTGCGGCCCTACAGGATGTAGGGTCGTTCGACGTTGTCACACGATGTGACGGTTTGAGTCGAACTTCATCTGGATCGATTCGTCTCCTCGGGCCAAAATGCGGCCCTGTGGGGTCTCGACACATCCGTTTTTCCGCGGGAGTCTCGCCATTTCCAGGCCCATCTTTGCATTCGTTTGGTTTAACGGAAACATCGCCATTTGTTGTGGGTGTACACAAATGATATACGTTCTTCGTTAGGCAAATACATATCTTTTTGTGACAAAACACATTTTATTAAAAGATATCTTGGTTGTTCTGCAAAGCATGAAACATATAGTCCCACCACCTTTATTCTAACTAAATCTATGGAAACATTCCTCCTTCGGGATTACCAAATTTATCTCGATTTCAAGTATTCCAGATTATGCGACTTATATGAAATAGTATCAAAAAAGAGCTATCCTATGAGGATAGCTCTTTTTGTTTATATTTATTAACCGATGGAACCTTCCATCTCGAATTTGATTAGGCGGTTCATTTCTACGGCATATTCCATTGGTAGTTCTTTTGTGAATGGCTCGATGAAGCCCATTACGATCATTTCTGTAGCTTCTTGCTCAGAAATTCCGCGGCTCATCAAGTAGAACAATTGCTCTTCAGATACCTTAGAAACTTTCGCTTCGTGCTCTAATGAAATGTTTTCGTTCATAATCTCATTATAAGGGATTGTATCTGATTTAGATTTATTGTCCATGATTAGCGTGTCACATTCAACGTTTGAACGAGCACCTTCAGCTTTTCGGCCGAACTGTACAATACCACGGTACGTTACGTTACCACCTTGTTTGGAGATTGATTTAGAAACGATAGTGGAAGACGTGTTCGGTGCCTGGTGAATCATTTTTGCACCAGCGTCTTGGTGCTGCCCTTTTCCAGCTAATGCGATAGAAAGCGTCATACCACGTGCGCCTTCACCTGCTAGAATAACAGAAGGGTACTTCATAGTTAGCTTAGAACCAAGGTTACCGTCTACCCATTCCATTGTTGCACCAGCGCCAGCTTTCGCACGCTTGGTAACTAAGTTATATACGTTGTTTGCCCAGTTTTGGATTGTTGTATAACGGCAATATGCATTATCTTTAACATAGATTTCAACAATCGCACTGTGTAGAGAGTTTGTTGTATAAACTGGAGCTGTACAACCTTCAACATAGTGAACAGATGCTTCTTCGTCTACAATGATAAGCGTACGCTCAAACTGTCCCATGTTTTCTGAATTAATACGGAAATAGGCTTGAAGTGGAGTGTCCACTTTTGCACCTTTTGGAACGTAAATGAAAGAGCCGCCGGACCAAACTGCAGAGTTAAGAGCTGCGAATTTGTTATCAGCAGGAGGAATGATTTTACCAAAGTATTCACGGAAAAGATCCTCATTCTCTTTAAGTGCCGTATCTGTATCTTTAAATACGATACCTTGATTTTCTAAGTCCTCTTGCATGTTATGATACACAACCTCAGATTCATACTGAGCGGAAACACCTGCAAGGTACTTTTGTTCTGCCTCAGGGATACCTAATTTATCAAACGTTTGCTTGATTTCTTCAGGAACTTCATCCCAAGAACGTTCGGTATTCTCAGATGGTTTTACGTAGTACGTAATCTCATCAAAGTCAAGTTCATTTAAATCGCCGCCCCATTGAGGCATTGGCATTTTATAAAACTGTTTAAGAGCTTTCAAACGGAAGTCAAGCATCCATTCTGGCTCATCTTTTTGATTCGAAATCTCACGAACAATATCCTCTGTTAGACCGCGTTGGGTACGAAAGATGGATACGTCTTTATCATGAAACCCATATTGATATTCGCCAACTTCTGGTTCTTTCTTTGCCATCGATCAAAACCTCCTTTAGGTAATAATCACAGAGCTAAGGTTACTCTTTCTCTTCTACACCTTGTTCCATGGCCTTCCATGGCAAGGTAGCACATTTAATACGTGCTGGGAATTTAGCAACACCCTGTAATGCCTGAATATCGCCTAGCTCTTCCATGTCCTTATCTAATTCTTTTCCCTGCATTATATCAGAAAAAACTTTGGACATCTCTACTGCGTCTTCTACTTTTTTTCCTTTTATAGCTTGCGTCATCATAGAGGCAGATGAAAGAGAAATGGAACAGCCTTCCCCATCAAATTTTGCATCCTCTACAATTCCCTCTTCTACTTTAAGTTGTAATTGAATCCGGTCACCACAAGTAGGGTTATTCATATCTACTGCCAAATGTTCACCCTCTAAAGACCCTTTGTTACGAGGGTTTTTGTAGTGATCCATAATGACCTGTCTGTACAGTTGATCGAGATTATTAAAAGACATCTCCGAAAAACTCCTTCGTCTTTTGTAATCCATCGACAAATGCATCAACATCTTCTTTCGTATTATACATATAGAAACTAGCCCGAGCAGTAGCTGATACATTCAACCATTTCATTAATGGCTGTGCACAGTGATGACCTGCACGTACTGCGATTCCTTCTGCATCTAATACGGTCGCCACATCGTGTGGATGAACATCATCTAGGTTAAATGTTATCAATCCAGCACGTTCCTGTGGTCCATATATTGTAACACCTTCGATGGACTTCAGTCTATCCATGGCATACTGAGCTAGATCTCTCTCATGAGCTTCGATGTCATCCAGACCCACTTCTTCAAGAAAGTCTATTGCAGCACCTAGACCTATTGCTCCAGCGATGATTGGAGTGCCACCTTCGAATTTCCAAGGTAGCTCTTTCCATGTAGAATCATACCAATTTACAAAGTCAATCATCTCGCCACCGAATTCAACTGGCTCCATTTTCTCTAGTATATGCTTTTTGCCGTAAAGCACTCCAATACCAGTAGGTCCTCCCATTTTATGTCCAGAGAATGCGAAAAAATCGCAATCTAAATCCTGAACATCAACACGCATATGTGGTGCACTTTGGGCTCCATCTACTAGCATAACAGCACCGTGCTGATGAGCAATATCTGTTACCTCTTTAATCGGATTAATTGTCCCTAAGACGTTAGAAACATGCATCATTGCAACAATTTTCGTGTTATCCGTAATGGTGTCTTTCACATCATCTAAAGAAATGGTTCCATCTTCTTGTAAAGGAATATATTTAAGCGTTGCCCCAGTAGCTTTAGCAGTTTGTTGCCAAGGAATGATATTACTATGATGTTCCATTGGTGTAATAACGATTTCATCTCCTTCTTGGAGATTCGTTCTGCCATAGCTATAGGCTACTGTGTTGATGGATGTCGTTGTTCCTCTAGTGAAGATTATTTCCTGGGTGCTTTTTGCATTAATAAAGCGTCTTACTTTATCACGGGCGCCTTCATACCCATCGGTAGCTTTGGTACCTAAGGTATGAACGCCGCGATGCACATTGGAATTGTATTCTTTATAATATTGATCAATGGAATCAATAACTTGTTGTGATTTCTGAGATGTTGCAGCGCTATCTAAATATACTAAAGGATGGCCATTTACTTCCTGATGTAAAATCGGGAAAGATTGGCGAACTTTATTTACATCCATTAGTATACCTTCCTTTCAATTACTTCACGAAGTTGATTTTTTACAGCTTCAATTGGAAGTTGTTTCACAACTGGAGCTAAGAAACCATGAATGACAAGGCGCTCAGCTTCTTTTTTCGGAATACCACGGCTCATTAGATAGAACAGTTGAACCGGGTCAACACGGCCAACAGATGCAGCGTGACCAGCTGTAACATCATCTTCTTCAATTAGAAGAATAGGGTTAGCGTCACCGCGAGCATCTTTACTAAGCATTAGAACACGGGATTCTTGCTCAGCGTTTGACTTTGTAGCACCATGTTCAATTTTTCCTACACCATTGAAGATAGCACTAGCCTTATCTCTCATAACGCCATGTTGTAAAATATATCCTTCAGATTCCTTACCATAGTGAACAATGTTTGTAGTGAAGTTTTGCTTTTGATCGCCACGACCTACAGATACAGTTTTAGCATCACCGTAGGCATTGTCTCCCATCAGGTAAGTGAAGTTTTCGCTCACTGTATTACCATCATTCATTTGGCCTAATGCCCATTCGATACGAGCATCGCGATAAGCAACGCCACGACGATTTACGTAAGTGGTCGTGCCGTGAGCAAAGTTGTCAATTGCTCCAAAAGAAATCTTGGCATTATCTTTCGCAATAGCTTCCGTAACAATGTTAGCAAAAGTCTCTTCGCTTTCATTATGAGAAATATAGTTCTCGACGTAAGTGACGGAACTACCTTCTTCTGCTACAACCAACACATGATTGTTTAGACCTGCTTCTAAATCTTCTTGCCAAAAGATAGATTGAATCGGTTCATCAACTTCTACGTTTTTCGGAACGTATAAGAAGATACCACCATTCATTAGAGCAGCATGTAAGGATGTCAGGCGATTCTCGTTACTTTGAACACCATCAGTCATATAATATTTCTGAACTAATTCACTATGCTCTGCCATAGCAGTAAAAATATCAGTGAATATAACACCTTTATCTTGTAAGTTTTGTGATAAGGATGCATAAGCTACAGAATGGTTGCGTTGAATGACTAGATTCTGATTCGTATTCTTATTATCTTCCTGATCCAAAAAGCTTTGGATTGATTCAGGAAGTTCATCTAATGATGAAATGGCTTGACCTTCAACATCGTGAGTAAAACGAGAGAAATTCCATTTATCAATCTTCGTTTTATCAGGCTTAGGCATTGCTAGCGAATCAGCTTCCTCCAACGCATTTACGCGAAGGTCGGTCATCCATTTTGGTTCGTTTCGTTTTTCTGAATATTGGGTGACATATTGTTTGTCGTATGGAAGTTGTTGAATTTCAACAGTCATGATATCCCTCCTAACTGATTACGCTTCTATTGTTTCATCTTCAATGCCTAGCTCTTGCTTAATCCAATCATAGCCTTCTGCTTCTAGACGCTGTGCTAGTTCCGGCCCACCAGATTTCACAATACGACCTTGCATCATCACATGTACTTGATCAGGTGTAATGTAGTTCAATAGACGCTGATAGTGAGTAATGATTAAGCAACCGAATTGGTCGTCACGCATCTTATTGATACCTTTTGCAACAACTTTTAATGCGTCGATGTCAAGACCAGAGTCAATTTCATCAAGGATGCCGATTTCTGGCTTAAGCATCATTAACTGTAGGATTTCGTTACGCTTTTTCTCGCCACCTGAGAATCCTTCGTTTAGATAACGTTGTGCCATATTTTTATCAATATCAAGATAATCCATGTTATCGTCCATTTCTTTAATGAACTTCATTAGATTAATCTCGTCGCCTTCTTCACGTTTAGAGTTAATAGAAGAACGCAAGAAATCGGAGTTTGTTACTCCGGAAATTTCACTTGGATACTGCATGGCTAGGAATAGACCTGCTTGAGCACGTTCATCAACTTCCATTTCAAGAACATCTTCTCCATCAAGTGTAATAGAACCACTTGTGATTTCATATTTAGGATGTCCCATGATCGCTGATGCTAGCGTAGATTTACCTGTACCGTTTGGTCCCATTACTGCATGGAATTCGCCACCTGTAAGTGTAAGGTTTACGCCTTTTAATATTTCTTTACCTTCAATTTCTACATGAAGATCTTTAATTTCTAGAGTTGATCCTGCCATCTAAATACCTCCAATATCATGTCTTTTATATGCTTCGATTTGAGGACCTCATGTTTCATTCTCAATCTATTCTCATTAACAATCTTATATCAAATTAAAATTATTATCAACTGTTTTCCCTTACTGGTAATCATTAGAACAAATTACCTGTAATGAAGTGATAATAAATGAGAAAAAGGCCAAGTTTCTTCCTTATTATAATGAAAAAACACTACTTCCATATGATAACAACTTCTATATGGTTTGAAAACAAGTAGGGTTATGGATTCATCACTTCAGACTAACTTAAAATGAACTACTAAAAACGCTCTAGAGCAACAATTATACTGGAGTTTATGGGAAACTTGTCCCAGAAAACAAGAAAAGTGAGATTCGATGTTGATTGATATCGATCGATTATAGAAGAGGGATCATACCAGTAGCTGGATGTTAGAGCTAGACAAGTATGAACCAGATTCTACATTCTTTCATCCTTCAATAAAAACAGGCGACTAAAGGTCGCCTGTTTTCTAATTTATCTTAATAATGTATAGATAGGATTCTTAGCGATGTATTTTCCGATCAACTTCAGCTACGATTCTTTGACTTTGTTCAAACTCTTGCTGTCGCCGTTGTTCAACCTTAAGACGTTGGTCTAATCGACGACTGTATTCCGCGTAGCCCATACCATGAGATTGGTGCATTGCCTTTTCCATCTCATTTGTGTAATTCAAGTTCAATTGGTCACTAATAGTGAATCCATCCCTTCAAATTTATCAATGTTTACAAAATAAATTTTACCATAGGGAAACTCCCTTCACAAAAGGCGTTTACATCTATTTTCACCTGTTTGCAAGTGAGACATCACGAACAGAATTAATACCTAGACACACCATATAATTCATCGATATTTCTTTAATTTGCTTAAATTTATTCAAGTTTTGTTACTAGTGTTTATTTTCTTGCAATTCATGAATACTTTCTTGCACAAGGGTTACAGCTTGGCTTAAAGCAGCCCCTCCGCCGAACGCAGCAGATACTCCACATGCTTCCATCATTTCTTCGTAAGAAGCACCATGATCAAGGCAACCTTTTGTATGGTAGATCATGCAATACTCATCTTGAGCTACAACACTAATGCCAAGAGCAATCAATTGCTTTTCTTTCTGTGATAAAGTTCCTTCTGCAAAACACGCTTCTGTAAACTTACTAAAATGATGTGCTACGTCAGGTAAATGTGTAGAGAAAGTTCCCATACCATGCTTATAGTCAAATAACGCCTGTTCACTTGTATTCATTGCTTGGTGTTGTTTTTGGTCCATAAAAAATCCCTCCAAGGATAATAATTAACTACGAATAGTATGACCTACATACTATAGATTATCCGTGGAGGGAAATAAATTACTTATTTACTAACAGGCACGATGGCACCGTTGTATTTCTCTTTCATAAATTGCTTAATTTCCTCAGATTGTAGAACTTCTAAAACAGTTTGAAGCGCTTTGCTATCTTTGTTTTCTGACTTTGTAACAAGTAAGTTTGCATAAGGTGATTCTGAACCTTCCATAAATAGAGAATCTTCTGTTGGGTTCAACCCTGCTTCAATTGCATAGTTTGTGTTAATAGCTACTAATGCATCTTCTTCACGCTCATAGTTTTGAGGTAGTAGACCTGCATCAACATCAGCAGAGAACTTTAGGTTTTTAGGATTTTTGGCGATATCCTCGATTTTTGCACTTTTCTTATCTATACCTTCTTTTAACTCGATAATACCCTTTGATTCGAATAGAGAAAGAATACGTCCATGGTCAGCTACAGAACGACTCATAATCACTTCTGTTCCCTTTGGAATCTCGTCAATGCTGTTAATATTTTTTGAGTAAACTCCCATTGGTTCTATGTGAACTGGACCAATGCTTGCGAAGTCATATCCAAATTCTTTTTTCTGGTCTTCAAGATATGGTGTGTGTTGGAAGTAGTTGGCATCAATAGCCCCACTAGATAGATCTTTATTTGGCAGAATATAATCCTGGTACGTTTCAATGTTTAGTTTAATTCCTTTTTCTTTCAAAAGTGGTTTTGCTTCTTCAAGAATCTCAGCATGTGGAGTGCTTGAAGCGCCAATTGTCAGTTCTTTTACTTCCTCACTTTGTTGATCAGAAGAACCTTCCTCTGATGCTGAGTCGGATGAGTTCCCATTTGATGATTCTTCAGAGTTACCCTCAGAAGTTCCGCAAGCTGCTAGTACTAAAATAAATAATGTACTTGCAAGTAGTGTTAGAAATTTTTTCATGATTTCTCTCTCCTTTTTATCGTTTATCTAATTTATTTGATACATAATCGCCTAGAAATTGAAATAAGAAAACGATTAATACTATTAAAATGGTACTTACTAATACAACATCAAAATCCCATCTCTGGAAACCCTTCAAGTAAGCTAGGTCACCTAAGCCTCCTGCACCAATAACACCAGCCATCGCTGTATAACTAATAAGTGCAATAGCTGTAACTGTTATCCCTGATATTAGTGCAGGCATTGATTCTGGCAAGAGAACCTTGAAAATAATAGTCGATGTCTTTGCACCCATACCTTTGGCTGCCTCAATGACACCTTTATCAACTTCCTTCAGTGCTATCTCTACCATCCTTCCATAAAAAGGGGAAGCTCCAATAATCAGGGCAGGTAACGCTGCATTAGGACCTCTGATGGTTCCAATTAGGAATTCCGTAAAAGGGAATAACAACAATATTAAGATGATAAATGGAATCGCTCTAAACACGTTGACTACCGTAGCTACAATGAAATTCAGTATTTTATTTGCCCATAATCCATCTTTTGCAGTTAAATATAAAAGTAACCCAAGAGCAATCCCAAAAATAAATGTACCTAAGACAGAAATGCCTGTCATATATATAGTTTCCTTCGTTGCTTCTATCAAGTCTGCCATTTTTACATTTGGAAATAAACTACGAAGCATTTGGATTCACCTCAACTTTGACCGATGTTTCAGAAATATATTGAATGGCCTCTTGTATAACTTGTTCTTCTCCAGTTAGGTGAACGACCAAGGTTCCATAAGCCCCTTTTTGAGTCTGAGTGATTTTACCCTGCAGAATGTTAATAGAGATATCATATTGTTTTGCTACCTCACTAATGACTGCCTGGTTTGTCTTCTCTCCTACAAAATGAAGTTTTACTATATGACCTGAATCATATTGTGTAAGAATTTCCTGTAACGAATCATCTTGGTCTCGATCACCCATGACTTGTTCAACAAATCGCTTGGTCACCTTTTGTTGAGGATTCCGAAACACATCTAAAACATCACCTTGTTCCACAACTCGTCCCTCTTCCATTACAGCTACACGGTTACTAATTTTACGGATAACATGCATCTCATGTGTAATTAGAATAATGGTCAAGCCAAGTTTCTTATTGATATCTGTTAGAAGATCTAATATAGAATCCGTCGTTTCAGGATCAAGTGCAGATGTTGCCTCGTCACATAAAAGAACCTTTGGTTTATTTGCTAGTGCTCTTGCAATCCCAACTCTTTGCTTTTGTCCACCGCTAAGTTGAGAAGGATATGCATTTTCTCTTCCAGACAGTCCAACTAGATCAACAAGTTCATTTACTCGTTGTTCTCTATCTTGTTTAGAAACATTGGCAATCTCAAGCGGAAAACCAATATTCTCCTTAACTGTTCTTGACCAAAGTAAATTAAAATGTTGATAGATCATTCCTATTTCTTGTCTTGCATGTCGAAGACCTTTACCTCTTAGTTTTGAAATATCGTTTCCATCTATTATGACTTCTCCACTAGTTGGGTCCTCAAGGCGATTGAGTAAGCGGATAAATGTACTCTTTCCAGCACCACTGTACCCAATCACTCCAAATATTTCACCTTTTTCGATATCTAAGCTTACATCATCAACCGCTTGAACATTTCCTGAACTGGACTGAAATACTTTTTGTAATTCCTTAATTGAAATCAATGTCGATTACCTCCCTTTTGCTCCGACTATACTGATAATTTTACTTGGATTTATGGTTGAAGAGTTAAAATATTGTTTAGGTTTACTTAGACAAGACAAGCGTAAGTGCTAAAAGCTTTCTTACTTTTTAAATAAAAAACCTTTCTGCCCAAGAGGACAAAAAGGTTTATGTGTAAACACTTCGTCCTCTCATCTATCTAAGTCTAAAACTTAGCAGGATTTGGCACCTTTCAAACATGGTTGATGGTTGCCGGGCTTCATAGGGCCAGTCCCTCCGCCTCTCGTGATAAGAGATTCACGTTCTTTATTTAATTAAAGCATTAACTTACTTATTCACTAAAATTGATTCTAGCATGGTTAAACTTATAAGGTCAAGAAGTTTAACATTAAAACTTTATATGTTTCCACAACTGATATCAATGTCTCTTAATTAGGAAATAGTATGAATAAGTTGATTCTAATAAGAGTGTGATTTATGTTAGCATGTGGATGAATATTCGTCAATATAAAGGAGTTTGATTATGAAAGCCCCTATCTTTGAATTACAAGACATGAATGGAGAAATATATAGTTTAGAAGATGATTTAGGGAATAATGTTGTGCTTACATTCTGGACGTCATGGTGTCCTGATAGCGGTAGAGATTTACCCAAAAAAGAGCAACTTTTCCAATCAATGGACCATGATAAAGTAAAAATGATTACGATAAATGTCGTGGGAAGAGAACGAAATGCCCAAGAAGGCATCGATTATGCAAATAAATTTTTGACGCAACCCATACTTTTTGACAAAGGAACAGAAATATATGACGCTTACAACTGCCAGGGTGTACCTACCACGGTCCTTATTAATAGAAATGGTGAGATTGTCAAACAGTTTGGTGACCAAGCACAGTTCCTGGAAATCGTTGAAGCTATTGGAAGTAAACTTGTCTAATCAAGCAGACAAGTGAAAAAGTGCCTCAATCAATAAAACATCTTTATATCGCCCATTCATTTTTATTAAATGTTTGGGCACCTTTAATAACTTTATTTCGCCACTCCATATTAGCTGTAACGTATAGCTATCTGCTTCAACGATTACCTGAACGTTCCTACCTTTTATATCATGAAGTAAGCATTTTCCATTCTCTATTTCTAAACAAATCTGCTCACAATTACTATAAAACGAAACCACCAATGATCTATCATGTAATAAAGGACCTAAATCATTACGCTTTTCTACCCTATCCAACCACGCATACAACTCCTTGGCATTCATTGGCCCTCTCCTTTTTATCAAAAGTAAAGAAATTATAAGTTCTGGCGCTTACATGTCTAGCTCTTGAGCCCAGCAACTAGCAAACTTCCTGCCCGTCCTTACGATAAGTCAACATCGAATCGTTTTACTCTTCTTGTGTTTCCTTTCGGCCTACACGACGTAGGTTGGTTCGATGTTGCTGCGTGACGCAGCGGTCTTAATTGAACTTCCATCATTCCAGAATTCACTCTAACTCACAGGAAGACAGTTTGTACGGTGCTAGACGGGCTCTTACGCTTTTATTTGATGTCTAGCTCCATTGCTTTTGTTATTAGCTTACTGCTTGTAATTCTCTACAAAAATATAATATCCTCTTTGGTTCATAACAATTTAAAAACTTCTCGCAAACCCAGTCGAAATATTTCCCGAGAAATATATAATCAACCTATATTTTGTCGCAAATGAAAGAATATCCCCCTATATTGTAAAGAGTTCAACTATTCCAATGTTACATTATCCAGAAGAAATAAGGTGTTTTACAGATATACACACCGACTATAACCTTCCTAGTAATCACTTTTGACAATACAAAAGAGCATCGAACTACTCTAGAATTCGATGCTCTTTCTAATCAAGTCATGACGTTATCATACTTCTTCATATTCACTTACCTTTTGATACATGTATGGCACAGAGTGAAAGGCATACACTTTCTCCTCGACATCCATTCCATCGGTAATCAGTAAACAAGGGACACTTTCAATTTGAAACGTATGCATGAAATTTGGGTGGATGGATGCGTTTAACTCATTAAATGTGAGCTCTGTTTTGGTAGCTTCGAGTGTTTCTAACATCTTCCTGGCAATGTGGCATGTACCACAAAAAGGACTATGAATAAATGTCATTTCATAAGCTTTGGAACTTTTCTGCAATGCTTGAAGAGGATCTTCTTCTAAAAGTTGCATAGTTATATCACCTTTATCTTACGTCAAAAAAATTGGATCTACTGAAATATGTCTACTCACTAATGCTGAGGCTAATTCTGGCTCAGGAGTTGCCGCCACTTCTCTAAAGGACTTATCAATGTATATGTGCTCTGCATGTGGTAATTCAAATGAGAGTTGTTTTCGTAATTTATGACCAGAGTCGTCTTCATCTACAAGAATATAAACATTTTTATTATCAAGATCATATTCCAATATTAATTCTTCAAGTCTTTCGATACCAAGTGTTCCATTCGTACAAATGATATCAACTTGCTCATTTAAAATTTTTTGAATTTGTTTCTTATCTGTTCTACCTTCCACAATTATCACTTTATTCAACTCAGCCATATTCATCACCTGTTCTCTACTTTTCTCTTTCCTTAAGTTTATGATGTTATGAACAATAATTCCAATAAAAAATACACTTTTGAGGAAAAGAATGAGAATCGTTTTATCTTAAGATAAGTAGCATAAATCATTTATTTGATTATAAGAAATGGCAGTGGATTTCCACTGCCAATCTTATTAACACCATCCATTTTCATCGTCACAATCCACATATTGGCGTACTTTAGCAGGTTCAGCAGTACCTCTCCAGCTTTCTTTCGCCTTGTTGGATACATTATTTTGAAAAGATGAACGGTTTTTAACTGTTTGTTTCGTAGTCTGTTGTTTCGAATTACGATTTTCTTCAGCATCCATAGCAAATCACCCCTCATACATAGGGTATCCGTTTTACTATAGACTATGTTTTAATTAATCTTCATCAATCATTTCTTTGTATTGTTCATCAGACATTAATTCTTCAAGCTCAGACATATCAGAAGGCTCAACAAGAATCATCCAAGCTTTGTCATATGGAGATTCATTTACAAATTCCGGACTGTCATCTAACTCGTCATTAACTCCGACAACTTTTCCACTTAGTGGAGCATATAGTTCAGAAACTGTTTTTACAGATTCAACGCTACCAAAAGGATCATCTGATTTAATTGTGTCGCCTACTTCTGGTAATTCAACAAATACGATATCGCCTAATTCAGATTGAGCGTGGCTCGTAATCCCGATACGTACTTTATCTCCTTCTACTTTGACCCATTCGTGCTCTTCGGAATAATACAATTCTTTTGGTACACTCATGTTAAACCCTCCATTTTCTGCTTTTCATTTCTAATTTATTAAACATGGCTCAAGAAGCCAAATGTTTTGCTCATTATTTCCAAGTATTTTCAAACGTATCTTCTTTAAAACCAACCGTGACTCGATGACCATCTGTCACAATTGGACGTTTTAGCAACATACCATCAGAAGCCAACCATTTCGCCATTTCATCCTCATTTGCATCCGCTAGCTTTTCTTTTAACCCTAGTTCACGGTATTTCTTGCCGCTGGTATTAAAGAACTTTTTTACAGGAAGACCGCTTTGGCTGATCAAAGATTTAATTTCCTCTTTAGACGGTGGATGCTCCACAATATGTACAGGTTCATATTCGACGTTATGGTTATCCAACCAATTTTTTGCTTTTTTACACGTACCACATTGAGGATACCAATAAAATGTTAATGCCATCAACATCCCTCCTTTTCTATGGATGTTCATATTTTACCATAGATCTATGCCTCATCCTAATAACAGGAACATGAAAAAAAGAATAATGCATGAGGGAATTTATAGCTCTTTTTTGGTATTACCATTCTTATATGAATTAAAACCTATTTATCCTTGTTTTTAAAAAACAAGGTAGGCTCTCAATAGGAGCCTACCTCAACGGTCAATTAACCCACATATTTTTCTTCATTAATGACAGTAGCTGCAACTTCACGCTTCTTCGTGATGACGTTAATTGGAGTGTGACGAGTCAACTTACGTAAGGCGGATAGCATCATACGCAAGGAATCTCCTTCTTCACTTGCAATTAACGTTTCTTTAGCATGAGCTTCGATACGGTTAAATGCTTCTTGAACGTACACCTGCGTCATTAGAAGTTTTTGTTTGTTTTTCTCTTCACCTGTTTTCTGAATAGCTTTTTCAGTTCGTAACACTGTCGATTCCATATTATAGATTTCTCCAACAATATCAGCAATGTTAACTAAGATTTCCTGTTCATTTTCAAGTTTTTCACCATATTTCTGTGCAGCCAAACCTGCTGCTAATAAGCCTATTTTCTTTGCATTCTTTAATAAATACTTTTCTTGCTCTAATGTTTCCGTTCCTGGTTCTTCAGGCATCATCATCATTAATTCTTCCTGTAAGCTTTCGGCTTTTTGAAGAAGAGGAAGTTCGCCTTTCATTGCTTTCTTCATTAGTGTTCCAGGTACGATCATGCGATTTATTTCGTTGGTACCTTCAAAGATACGGTTAATACGAGAATCACGGTAGATTCGTTCTACTTCATACTCTTGCATAAAGCCATAACCACCATGTAGCTGTACTGCTTCATCAGAAACATAATCCAATAGCTCTGTGCCAAATACTTTTGTGAGAGAGCACTCGATTGCATATTCTGCAATTGCTTTTGCTACCTCTTTCCCATCTTTAAGCTCCTCATCAGACAACTTACCCATACGTTGTTCAAATAACCCAACTGTACGGTACACTGCACTCTCATTGGCATAAATATTCGAAGCCATCGTACCTAATTTTTCTTGACTTAGTGGGAAACTTGAAATTGCTGTTTTAAATTGCTTCCGCTGATTCGCATATTTAACTGCTAATTCAAGAGCTCGTTTAGAACTACCAACGCCCCCAATTGCAAGCTTGTAACGACCAACATTTAAGATATTGAAAGCAATGATATGACCTTTACCAATCTCTCCAAGTACATTTTCTTTTGGGACTTCTGCATCCTCAAGAATTAACGTACGAGTAGAGGAACTCTTAATCCCCATCTTTTTCTCTTCAGGGCCTGTAGAAACACCTGGATAATCACGCTCAACTATAAAAGCTGTAAATTTATCGCCATCAATTTTGGCATAGACTACAAACACATCCGCAAAGGCTGAATTTGTGATCCATTGCTTTTCACCGTTCAAAATATAGTGTGTACCTGCATCATTCAGTTTAGCTGTCGTCTTAGCGCCAAGTGCATCCGAACCTGAACCTGGTTCAGTTAGAGCGTATGCGGCAAGTTTTTCTCCCGTTGCTAACTTAGGTAGATATTTTTGTTTTTGATCTTCGTCTCCAAAGAACACAATAGGTAATGAACCAATACCTACGTGTGCCCCATGAGTAACGGAAAAGCCTCCTGCTCGCGAGAACTTCTCTGTGATAAGAGAGGAGCTAATCTTATCTAAACCTAATCCTCCATACTCTTCTGGAACATCTGCACCTAACAGGCCTAATTCTCCTGCTTGCTTTAATAGAGCTACGGAATGTTCAAATTCATGATTTTCAAGATTTTCAATTTTAGGAACAACTTCACCTAAAACAAAATCTTCTGCAGTCTTCGCAATCATCCAATGTTCGTCTGAAAAATCCTCCGGTGTAATAACATCATCAGCCGTTAAATCCTCTACTAAAAAGCCCCCGCCTTTAAAAACTTTCTCTTTTGTTTCACTCATACTGTTTCCTCCTCTATATTAGTTCAAAGACTCCAGCAGCGCCCATTCCGCCACCAATACACATTGTTACAACACCAAATTGTTCATTACGACGTTTCATTTCATGAATTAAACTCAACGTAAGCTTTGTACCTGTACAGCCTAGCGGATGACCAAGTGCAATGGCTCCACCATTTACATTGACTTTATCTTCATCTAGCCCAAGCTCTCGAATTACTTGAATGGACTGCGAAGCAAAGGCTTCATTCAATTCAAATAGTCCAATGTCTTGCTGACTCAGTCCTGCTAGTTTAAGCGCTTTAGGAATCGCTTCTACAGGACCCACTCCCATGATTTCTGGTGCTACACCAGCTACCGCAAATGAATGAAATTTCACTAAAGGCGTTAAGCCTTCTGCTAGTGCTTTTTCCTTTTCCATAACTAGTACAGAAGCAGCTCCATCACTCATTTGGGAAGAGTTTCCTGCTGTAACAGATCCATTAACCTTGAAAGCAGGCTTCAGTTTTGCAAGTGTTTCTAAGCTTGTTCCAGCTCTGACTCCTTCATCTACACTAAATTGACGTTCATTTTCCTTTATTTTGTTATCAGACCCTATGCTTCTCTCTATGACATCTACTGGAACAACTTCTTCGTTGAACTTACCTTCTTGAATCGCTTTTGCAGCTTTTTCATGACTTCGAACAGCAAAGGCATCCTGTTCTTCTCTAGATATTTCAAAACGTTTCGCTACCTCTTCGGCGGTATAGCCCATACCCATATAATATTCTGGTGCTTGTTCCACTAGCTTTACATTTGGTTTTACAACATGCCCAGGAACAGGTACTAGACTCATAGATTCTGCTCCACCAGCAATAATCGTGTCACTGTAACCTAGCATAATTCGCTCAGCAGCATAGGCTATACTTTGTAACCCACTTGAACAATAACGATTAATGGTAATGGCCGGTACAGAATTTGGTAGACCCGCTAAAGCTGAGATGCTACGAGCCATATTTGTTCCTTGCTCAGCTTCTGGAATGGCACAGCCAATAATGACATCATCAATATTACCTTCGTATCCGCCTGCCCTATTCAATGTTTCTCGAATAGTTAAAGCAGCTAAATCATCGGGACGAGTATTCTTAAGTGTCCCTCTATTTGCTTTTCCTACAGGTGTTCGCGCACCTGCAACGATGACAGCTTCCTTCACAGTTCTTCCCCCTTATCGCAATTAGTTACGCAATGGCTTACCTTTCATAAGCATATGCTGCATGCGTTGTTGTGTTTTTGGCTCACCTACAAGACTCAAGAATGCTTCGCGTTCTAGATCTAATAGATATTCTTCATCAACCAATGTATGTTGAGGCACATTTCCACCAGCTAAGACAAAAGCAAGTTTCTGTGCAATTTTGATATCATGTTCTGATGCATATCCCCCGAATCCCATTGTCTTTGCACCAAGTAGCATCGTTGCATATCCTGGCTCACCAACTACTGGGATTTTCGTTCGTTTAGGCGGCTGATAGCCAGCTTTAGCTAATCCAAGCACCTTTTGTTTCGCATCATGTAATAGGTGATCCCCATTAACACTGATGGCGTCCATTTGGTCTAAAAAGCCTGCCTCTCGAGCTTCTTCAGCTGATGTAGACACGTTAGCTGTTGCAATTTTTTCAAAAACTTCATTTGTAACTTTCTGCAAATCAAAATCAACGCCTTCAGGTATGCCTCTAAGATGCTTTAAGTAAAGTTCCTTGTTTCCACCACCACCTGGAATGAGGCCGACACCAGCTTCCACAAGTCCCATATACGTTTCTTGAGAAGCTTGAATGGAG
Source organism: Pontibacillus yanchengensis (assembly GCF_009856295.1). Lineage (NCBI taxonomy): Bacteria > Bacillati > Bacillota > Bacilli > Caryophanales > Bacillaceae > Pontibacillus > Pontibacillus yanchengensis. The sequence goes on from NZ_WMEU01000008.1 coordinate 73,377, forward strand.
CTTGCAGGTAATGCGATTTCCGCTCCACCACCTAGTGTCATACCAAAAGGAGCTGCAACTACCGGCTTATTAGAATACTTGATATTCATCATCGCTTGCTGGAACTTCTTGATAACCATTTCTATTTCAACAAAATTATAATCCTGTGCTTCCATTAAAATCATGCCTAAGTTAGCACCTACACAGAAATTCTTACCTTGGTTTCCTATGACTAAGCCTTCATAATTTTGTTCTACTTCCTCAATGGCGTAATCCACCATTTGCATGATATCTAAACCAATGGCATTACTTTGTGAATGAAATTCAAGTAAGGCTACACCATCACCGATGTCGATGAGACTAGCACCTTTATTTTGTTTAATGACACCTTTACGTTCCTTCAAACGACTCAGGTGAATTTCTTTTTCATTAAAGGTCTGTTGCTTGTATTCTCCATTATGATAGTAGTAAACGTTTCCATTTTCATGTTTATAAAAGGAAGAAAATCCTTTTTCCAACATATCTTCTACCCATGCAGGGACAGTATGCCCTTCTTCTTTCATACGTGCTACTGACTTTTCAACACCTATTGCATCCCACATCTCGAATGGACCTAGTTCCCAACCGAAGCCCCACTTCATTGCGTCATCAATAGATGGAATGTCATCTGCTATATCACCTAGTAATTCAGCTGAGTAGAGCAATGCAGGTTTCGTGATGTTCCATACTAAATCACCGGCTCGATCCCCTTTAGCAGAGACTAGAGCTTTTAATTTTCGTTCGGCACCTTTTTCTTGCTTTGCCATTTCTGTAGCGCTTGTTTTCAGCTTTTTACGCTCTTGATACTCAAGTGTATCTGGATTTAATTCTAGAATGACGCTCCCTTTTTCACCTTTTTGCTTCAAGAAAAAACCTTGGCCACTTTTTGAACCTAACCAACCTTTCTCTTGCATTGTTTTCATAAATTGTGGAGGATCAAATACGTTTTTCTCCTCTCCTTCAACCTGATCGTACACATTTTTAGCAACATGTAAAAAGGTGTCCAATCCAACTACATCTAGTGTACGGAATGTTGCACTCTTTGGCCGACCAATCATAGGCCCTGTGACAGAGTCCACTTCACCAACACTATAGTTACCTTTCACCATTTCTTGAACAGTGACAAGAAGTCCATACGTACCAATTCGGTTAGCAATAAAGTTAGGAGTGTCCTTCGCTTCCACTACCCCTTTACCAAGTACGTCCTCACCAAATTGTTTCATAAATGAGAGTACATCTGAATCCGTATCTTTCGTAGGAATAATTTCTAACAACTTTAAGTAACGTGGCGGGTTAAAGAAGTGAGTTCCTAAGAAATGCTTTTTAAAGTCTTCAGAACGTCCTTCTTTCATAGCTTCTACCGATATTCCCGATGTATTGGAACTAACAATAGACCCCTCTTTTCTATATTGGTCTACTGAATTATATACTTTCTGTTTAATTTCCAAATTTTCCACGACTACTTCAATTATCCAATCTACTTCCTGTAATCGTTCCATATCATCTTCCATATTTCCAGATTCAATAAGATCTAAATTTTTCTTGCTTGTTAATGGAGATGGCTTTTGCTTTAAAAGCTGTTGTTTACTCGTTTCACTTATTCGATTCCGAACCTTTGGATGTTCAAGCGTGAGACCTTGTTTCGCCTCCTTATCCGATAACTCTTTAGGTACAATGTCTAGCATAAGTGTTGGAATGCCTACATTAGCTAAGTGCGCCGCAATACCTGCCCCCATAACACCAGAGCCTAAGACGGCCGCCCTTTTGATTGTTCGCTTCATACCAGTTCCCCCTATCCTTTGAATGAATACTCATTCATTTTACTGCAAAAAATATATAGATCGAAACGATCCATTATCTACCTCTACTATAAAATAAATTCTGACATTTCGCAATCTTTTTTGAAAGAAAAGCACAAGCGTCCGTTTAGCGACGTATATGCTGCGGCCTACACGACGTGGGTTGGTTCGATGTCGCTAAGTGACGTAGCGATTTTATGCGAACTTCCTTGAATCCGTAGGAGATAAAGGCAACACGAAGACATGAGTGATTCGATGTTAACTTATCGTAGAGAAGCGAGGGAAGCATACTAGTCGCTGGGCGCTAGAGCTAGCCATTAGAGGAGCGTTATCCTGTTATTCTCCAAACCCATCTTTAGGATTATATTGATACGTTGAAAGGTCTATTTTTTTATCTGTTAGAAATACTATACCTTCTTCTTCCAACGATATTTTCTGCTCCATAAACAACCCTTCATCTTTAATCCCTATTTCTCCTTTAGCATTAATAACTCGATGCCAAGGCAACTTATACTTTTCTCCCATTGTATGCAAAATCCTTACTACTTGCCTCGCACCTCTAGGATTTCCTGCTAATTTAGATATTTGACCATACGTCATCACTTTCCCAGAAGGAATGGATAGGATTATGTTTACAACGTTTTCTGTAAAAAGTTTCAACGTATATCCCCCTGTATTATGCTCTTTGTAACATTAAATAGCATGTAATTCCTATTTAATAATAAGGAATTACATGCTCCTATTTCTACTTACCAAATACACCTTTTAAGACAAAGGCAACATTTGCTGGTCTTTCTGCAAGCCTCCGCATGAAGTAACCATACCAGTCATCTCCATATGGTACATAGATCCTCATTCGATAACCTTCTTTCACCAATTCTGCTTGGCGATCTGTTCTTATACCATATAACATCTGAAACTCGAATTGGTCACGGGAAATGTTGTATTCTTTCTCCAGTTCTTTCGTATATTCGATCATGGCATCATCATGTGTAGCAACCGCTGTATAGTTGCCATTTAACAAGTGCATCTTGATAATCTTCTTAAAATTCTCATCTACATCTTTTTTCTCTGGAAAAGCAACTTTTGGTGACTCTTTATAAGCTCCCTTTACTAAACGTAAATTCGGGTTGTACTGATCAAGTTCTTGAATATCTTCAACAGTACGATAAAGGTAGGATTGAAGTACAGTCCCAAGTAATTCATATTCCGATCGCAGCTTTTTAAATATTTCGAGTGTTTTCCCACAGCGTTCATAGTCTTCCATATCAATGGTTACTAATACATTATGCTTCTTCCCTGCATCAAGTATTTTACGCATATTATCCATTACTAAGTCTTCTGAAATATCTAATCCCATAGAGGTTAACTTTAGTGATAATTGTGAATGTAGGTCTTGCTCAGAAATAACCTCTATTGCTTCAATACACTCTTCTGTACGTTGTCTTGCTTCTTCTTCCTTATCAACGAATTCACCTAAATGGTCAATTGTTACGTCCATCCCTTTATCATTTAATTCTTGAATCACTTTAGCTGTGTTCTCCATTGTCTCCCCAGCCACAAAACGTCCAGCACCAAATCGAAGTCCATACTTACGAGCCAATTTCGTAAAAAGTTTATTTTTTGATAAAAACAGAAAGAAGTTTCTTAATAACTGTTCCATCATAATCCCCTCCAGCACCCAATCATATAAAGTATGTGTGAGACATCTGTACCATTCTAGATGTAAACACTTCCATTGTACCATTAACTAGTAGTATCTCTATTTTGACAGAAATTTTAGAAAAATACAAAGTTTATAGAATCTTTACTGAAGCATAGTGAGGTTAAAATGAGGCACTCTATTAATGAAAATGAAAATAATATGTAAGGAGGTACGAATCATGCAACAACAAAATCAAATGGGTGCCCAAAATCAAGCAAATGTAATGCCAGAACCCCCTACAATGGTGAGTACAAAAGATCAATTATACATCACAGATATGCTGTCCTGGAACCTTATTGCGGCGAAAAAAGCACATTTTTTTGCAGGTTTCTGCCAAAACCAAGAACTTAAAGCTGCTTTAGAACAAGCTGGACAAATGCACCAACGTCATTATGAAAAAATATTACAACACTTAAATGAAAACCCAAATCCTAAACAACCAAATCAACCTTTGAATTAATGAAAGGAGGAACAAATAATGAACCAAAGTCAGAAAGTACAAAATCCAGAAACAAACGTTCCGAAGAACCCACAAATGAATGAAAGAGATTTCGTAAATGATATGCTTGCTACAGAAAAGTACATGACAGATTCCTATTGTACAGCTTTAAATGAAGCTAGCTGCCAGCATTTATATCAAGACCTTTCAGGCATTTTTAACGAGACACAAGATTGCCAACGTAATCTATATAATCTAATGTTCAAAAATGGTTGGTATGGAATTGAAGCTGCTGATCAACAAAAACTGCAACAATCTTACCAGCAATTTAACGGGTACACGAACCAACTTCCTTATATGAATTAATAAAAAGCTCATAGCGCCTCACTCCCAACAGTCTAAAGCAAAGTCTCACTTGGAGAACTTAAGACCTCGAAGGTAGTAGGCGCTAGGGCTATACATATAGAAGAAAACTTATTCAGCAATTGAGGCCTAATCTTGAAGACATTGAAGTTAAGATATTGGAATAACTTCCGACATTGTTCCGAGTGACTTTTGAATTTTTGGAGCAACTATATTTTGAGCCACTTTTTCAAAATAGGAGTTTCCGCGGATTCTCTAACTCACATAATGGATACATCTCTCTTAACCAGATTAATTATGGAATATCAACAGCTCTATTTAACATAGCCTTTTATTAAAAAAAATGCCAATTTAGCTCACTCAAGCTAAATTGGCATTTTTTCTTATGCTACTACATCATATCCTTGTTCTTCAATCGCTGATTTCATTTGTTCTTTTGATACATATACATCATCATATGTTACCGTTACACGATTGGTATCAATAGAAACCTCTACTCCTTGTACGCCATTTAGTTCTTCTAGCGCACCTTTTACTGCTTTCTCACAGTGATCACATGTCATTCCTCTTACATCTAATGTTACTTGCATGATTCAACATCCTTTCATCAACTTTATAGTTTAACTCTCTTCAGTCGAAGGGAGTTACTCACAACACTAACGGAGCTAAATGCCATAGCTGCACCGGCAATCCATGGGGCTAATAATCCTATAGCAGCAACTGGTATTCCAGCGCTATTATAAGCAAGAGCCCAGAACAAGTTCTGACGGATATTTTTCATTGTCATTCCACTTAGCTGAATGGCTTTTGGTAGTAAACTCAAATCACCAGCAAGTATAGTTACATCTGCCGCTTCAATTGCAACATCTGTACCTGTTCCAATTGCAATACCAATGTCTGCGGTTGCTAATGCTGGAGCATCGTTAATTCCGTCACCTACCATTGCAACACGCTTCTGCTGTGCTTGAAGTTCTTTTATTTTTTCCGCTTTTTGTTCTGGAATTACCTCAGCAAATACTCGGTCAATGCCTACTTGCTTAGCAATGGCGTTTGCTGTACGTTCATTGTCTCCCGTCAGCATAACAAGCTCAATACCTTGATGCTTTAGTTGTTCTAATGCATGTAAGGCACTCTCTTTCACAGTATCTGCTACTGCTATGATGCCCTCTAGGCTTCCGTTTACACTGATAAGCATGGCTGTTTTACCTTCTTGCTCCCATGCTTCCATTTTAGCCTCGTATTTGCTGTATTCCACATTATGCTGACTTAATAACCTTCTTGTACCAATTAATAATTCACGTCCATCTACGGTTGCTTGAATACCATGTCCTGGCACAGCTTCAAAGTGACTAGGTTCATACATGGAAACTTCTTGATCTTGTACATAAGACACAATAGCCTGGGCTAAAGGGTGTTCAGAACTCTTTTCTGCACTACCTACATAGGAGAGAATAGAAGGATTTCCTTCAAAATCCGTAACCTCTGGTTCTCCTTTAGTGATTGTTCCAGTCTTATCAAACACAATTGTATCAATTTTATGGGTTGCTTCTAGATACTCCCCGCCTTTAAAGAGAATACCCTGTTCTGCAGCTTTCCCTGTTCCAACCATTATGGAAGTTGGAGTGGCAAGACCTAGAGCACATGGACAAGCAATGACTAAGACAGCAATAGTAGCTTCTAGAGATGTAGCAAGATTTCCGGGAGTTACGACAGTAATCCAAATCACAAACGTAACAAGAGCAATCCCAACTACGATTGGTACAAAGTAACCTGAGATCACATCAGCCATACGTTGTATCGGGGCCTTGGAACCTTGAGCCTCTTCTACTACTTTCACAATATTCGCAAGGGCTGTATCCTTCCCTACCTTTTTAGCTTCCATATAAATGGTACCGTTTTTATTAATCGTAGAGCCAATGACTTGTTCTCCAACAACTTTTTCGACAGGAATAGATTCACCAGTAATCATGGATTCATCCACTGAGGAGTTACCTTTGGTTACTTCTCCATCAACAGGCACCTTTTCACCTGGTCGAACAATAATGGTATCCCCCACCTCTACTTGATCGACTGGAACCTGTTGTTCCTCTCCATTTCTTACAACAGTAGCTTCCTTTGCCTGTAGGTTTAACAAGGAAGAAATGGCTTGCGTAGTTCTTCCTTTCGCAATCGCCTCGAAATATTTTCCAAGTAAGATAAGCGTGATTAATATTGCGCTTGTTTCGAAGTAAAGATGAGGCTCGAAGTTTTCTTTAAAGATAGTTTGAATTGCCTCAGATAAGCTGTAAAAGTAAGCAGCACTTGTCCCCAACGCAACTAGTACGTCCATATTAGCGGTTTTATTCTTTAGATTCTTATAAGCTCCCTCATAAAATTGCCATCCAATAATAAATTGAATTGGTGTTGCAAAACCCATTTGTACCCATGGATTCATCAGTAAGCCTGGAACTGGCAATCCAGCTAAGTGTCCAATCATCGTATATAAAAGAGGAAGAGATAGCAATGCTGAAATTCCAAGCTTTACTTGCTTGCGTTTTAGTTCTTTTTCTTTTTGTGATGATTTATCTTCTCGATCAACTCTTTGTTCAGCGTCATATCCTAGTTTTTGAATTCGTTTTATGATTTGATCTAAGTCGACCAAACCTGGCTGATAATCGATTTGTGCTGTTTCATTCGTCAGATTGACTGAGGCTTGCTCAATCCCTTCCATCTTATTTAGAACTTTCTCAATACGAGTGGAACAGGCTGCGCAAGTCATTCCATATACATCGAGCTCGATTCGATCCGATTGAACTCCATAGCCTAACTTTTCTATTTTAGCTGTTATGTCCTTTGCGCTAACTTGTTCCTCATCGTAATGAATGTGAGCATTCTCCATAGCTAAATTGACTTCAGCTTCTATGCCATCCATCTTGTTTAATACTTTCTCAATACGAGTTGAGCAAGCAGCACAAGTCATACCTGTTACACCAATTTTTACATCCTTACTCACGGCATTCATCCCCCTTTCACTACTTAGAGAATTGTTGTATGACTTTCATAAGTTCATCAATGGCCTCTTCGCCTTCACCTTTTTGTATAGCATCTGCTACGCAATGGTTAGTATGACGTTCCATTAAGGTGAAGCCGACTTTTTTTAAGGCTGCATTGATTGCAGATATTTGAACCAACACGTCAACACAGTACCGATCTTCTTCCACCATTTTTTGTATTCCGCGAACTTGACCTTCTATACGTTTTAAACGATTTAATACTTGTTCTTTTTCATCATTCGTTCTAGGTTGAACAGGCTTCTTTCCGCTATCTTCAGGTAATTCATAATCTTCCATCGGAAAAGCACCTCTTTTCATTACTTATTAATTTTACTATACCCCGGTTATGTATGCTTAGTCAAATATAAAAAACTGTATATATAATAATAGCTACTAATAAATAATAAAAGATACCCCCCTTCCATATCTAGGAGGTATCTTTTTGTGCTAGGCTATTTATTCATTATCTTGCCTCATTAATACAAGCTGTCATTCGATCTTCAATATCCCTTGCAATTGTATTCAGTTCCTCGTCGTTTACGAACTCAATTAATGTGGTTGGCTTAGGCATCCCAATCATTGTTATCCCATCATCTTCATACACAACCATCTTACAAGGTAGAAAATAACTAACTAATGGATTTTTTTCTAACACTTTTTTGGCTTCACCAGGATTACAAACCTCAAGGATTCGATACGAATCGTTAAATTCAAAACCTTTGTTATTCAATGTATCCTTCACATCAAAGTCCCAAAGCACACCAAATTTCTCTTTTTTCAACTCTTCTTCTAGAGCTTGGACCGCTTCTTCAATCGTTTTAGACGTCTCTACAGTGTAATGAAACATTTATATTCCTCCTGTAATGTTTTACAATTCAATATACCCGTGCAAGTATATACAAAACATATATCTAAAACTTAGTATGCATAACCGACCAGGAAGTCATACTCTTCTTAGAGCTCTGATTGAGTTACTTTTTTCTAAATAACTTAACAAATATGAATCTTATACTACTTATGAGGGAAACATAATGAAACTTATATTAAAGGAGAAATATCTCTATGTATTTGATTTTCGTGGTAGTTGTATGGCTTATCTACGCAATTTTATTTTTGGATCGAAAGAAAGCATATCAAGCATATCCGACAGTCCAATACTTTATTATCTTTAATCTTGTTTATAATTTCCTCTATTACAATCACCCGCTATGGGAGTACCAGGGGATTACGACCCCCATATTAAACCATACATTTATTGAATTAACTTTCACTTTTATTATCTTACCGATTGCAATCCTTGTTTACTTGCAATATTTCCCTAAGTCATTCGTACATAAAATCGTTTATGTTGGTTTATGGGTTGTGTTCTTTTCGTTTATTGAAATGTTGTTTTTCAGAATGGAAATGTTTGAATATAGTAACGGATGGAGTGTTATGCATTCCTTATGGTTCAACATTCTTATGTTTAGCATGATTAGACTTCATCATAAGAAACCAATCCTTACGATAATCCTCTCAGTTCCCATTACCATTGTGTTAATAAGCATGTTTCCTATACCTATTGGAAAACTAAAATAGTGAGTGATATCTATGACACCTTCCATTTATTTGTTTGTATTATCTTGTACTTACCTTGCTATGGGACTATACATTCGATATTTACAAAAAAAACGTAATTGATACACCTTTTGTAGTATTAACTGGTTAAATGTATGACACCACCAATATATGGAAAATATTACTAACAGGACAAAGGGGGTGGATGTTATATGTATTTGATAGTGATTGTTTGCTTTTGGCTTCTAATCTCATTCTTCTTTCTGGACAGGCATCATTTCACCTTCTATTATTCAACCATTCAATATTACATTATCTTGAATTTAGTTTATAACCTTTTATACTATAACCATACGCTTTGGGCTTTTCAGGGAATAAGTACAACTTTCCTAAACCATACAATTATTGATTTAACTTTTTCCTTTATAGTGCTTCCTATTGCAATATGTATTTATTTGACTTATTTCCCTAACATAGTTCCGTTTAATTTTCTTTACATTACGTTATGGAGTAGTTTTTTTACGTTTCTTGAATGGGCATGTTATCAATTTGAGATGTTCATATATGATAATGGCTGGAGTATCCTCCACACCTTATGGTTTAATGCTCTACTTTTTTCCATGCTTCGAGTTCATAGTAAAAAGCCATTTTTGGCACTAAGTCTATCCATTCCTATCACCGTAATATTAATTCACTTCTTCCCTATTCCTTTTTCCAAACTAAAGTAACAACCTCACTCCTATCCACATTGATATTCTACTTAAATCGGAATCATTCTTATTTACAAATCGAAATCATTACGGTAGAATTACATAGTCAATTGCACTACCAGGGGAGAGAAGATTATGAAACAAATCACAAGCCTACTATTTCTATTTATAATACTTACTGGGTGTTCAACTCAGAATAAAACAGATGTTCAAGACACACTTACCATTTATACATCGATTTATCCCATACAATACTTCACGGAACAAATTGGTGGAGAAGCTGTAACTGTAGAAACGATATATCCACCGGGGGCAGACGCACATACATTTGAGCCAACTGCAAAGACAATGACTACTATCGCTAAAGCCGATGCCTTTATTTATCTGGGAGCTGGACTAGAAGGTTTCGCTGAGACTGCAGCAGATGCCTTAGGAGAAGAAAAGGTTCAACTTTTGGAATTAGGAAAACATGAATCATTGTTTTCAGAAACAGGAGATAAACATTCCCATGAAGATCATTCTCATGAGAATCACGATCCCCATATTTGGATTGATCCTATTCGAGCAATCGAAATGGCTGATTATATAAAAGAAGCTCTTGTAAAACTAGCCCCTGATAAAGAAGAACAGTTTACAGAGAATCATAAGGAATTAACAGAGAACTTGACTGCTCTTCATAGAGAATTTAAGAACCTTACTGAAAATGCTAGTCACAATAAAATTTTAGTCTCCCACTCAGCATATGGGTACTGGGAACAAAGATATGGCATAGAACAATTGTCAGTGAATGGGTTAAGTCCAACAAGTGACCCTTCCCAAAAGGACTTAGAAGACATTATTCAAAAAGCAAAAAGCCTTGATATGGAATACATGATTTATGAGCAGAATGTATCAAGTCAAATTTCATCCATTATCCAAGAGGAACTTAACGCCAAATCGTTAACTATTCATAATCTCTCTGTTCTAACAGAAGAAGATATAGAAGAAAACGAAGATTATATGAGCTTAATGAGGCATAACCTAGGTGTACTACAAAAAGCACTTGGAGCGGAATAGGAGGGAAAAGAATGAGCACAAAATCTATATTAGAAATAGATGATTTAAGTTATGCATATGAAGATAAGCAAGTCCTCGAGGATATTGACTTTTCCATTCATCCTGGTAGTTTCGTTGGTTTAGTTGGCCCAAACGGGTCTGGAAAAACAACCTTGATCAAACTAATTTTAGGACTCTTACCACATAAGCGAGGTTCAATACGTCTATTTGATACGCCTATCGAAAAATTTAAAGATTGGAACCGAATTGGTTTTGTTTCTCAAAAAGCCAACAGTTTTAATACCGGTTTCCCTGCCACCGTTTATGAAGTCGTTTCTATGGGATTAACCTCAAAGGTAGGCTATTTTCGTTTTTTCCAAAAACAACATGTGCAAAAAATCAAACATGCAGTGGATATAGTAGGAATGACAGAATACCTCCACAAAAATGTTGGAGATCTATCTGGCGGTCAACAACAACGAGTTTTTATAGCGAGAGCACTTGTTAGTGAACCAGACTTTCTCATTCTTGATGAACCAACTGTAGGAGTAGATGCAGAAAATGTGCAACGCTTTTATGAAATGCTAGCAGATTTAAATAAAAATAAGGGCATCACCTTATTACTTGTAACCCATGATACGGGTACGATGACATCTTATGCCACTAATATCGCTTGTCTTAATAAACGAATCCACTTTCATGGAGATCCTCATTCCTTTGAACATATGAGCGATCAGGATCTTTCAGAAATGTATGGACACAATGTTCACCTCGTAAAGCACGAACACTAGGAGGAAACCAATGATTTCGAGTTTTTTGCAATACGAATTTTTACAAAACGCATTTTTTACAGCTTTATTAATAGGATTCATTGCTCCACTTCTTGGTACATTCGTAGTGGTCAGAAGATTATCCTTAATAGCAGATGCGCTATCTCACGTAACATTATCTGGTATAGCTTTTGGACTAATGTTAGATAAAAAACTAGGAGGTTTCGCTTTAACCCCCTTTTATACCGGAATGGGGTTCTCTGTATTAGGGTCTATCTTTATTGAACAATTACGAAGGGTTTATAAAGCCTATCAAGAATTAGCGATTCCCATCATACTTTCTGGTGGTGTGGGCTTAAGTGTTATTTTTATTTCTTTAGCTGACGGATTTAATACGGACTTATTCAATTATTTATTCGGTTCTGTTACAGCAGTTAGCCGCCAAGATTTATGGACCATTCTAGTTGTAGCTGTAGTTGTAACTTCCCTTGTCTTTTTATTCTATAAAGAGTTATTCATGCTCTCCTTCGATGAAGAACATGCTGTTGTTTCTGGAATCCATGCTAAACGCATTCACTTCCTATTCATTATTCTAACAGCGCTTGTCATTGCAGCCTCTATTCGTATCGTGGGCGTGTTGCTTGTATCAGCATTGATGACATTACCAGTTGCAGCCAGCATCCGTTTGGCAAGAGGATTTAAGCAAACCATTGCTTACTCTATTCTATTCGGAGAAGCGTCTGTCATTATAGGATTAATTGCTGGATATTACTTTGAAATTCCACCTGGGGGTACCATAGTTGTAACAGCTATTTTAATCCTCATTATTACCTTAGGCATCAAAAAACTTCAACAGCGTTCTCATTTTAAGAAGGTGATGTCATGAATAAAACACGTGCCTTAGAACGACTAAAGAGCAAAGGGTATAAATACACCGATAAAAGAGAGGACATTCTTGTTTACTTTGAAAAGGAAAATGGATATCGTTCAGCTCGTGACCTATTAGAAAACATGCGAAAGCGATACACTGGCATAAGTTTTGACACGATATACCGTAACCTTCACCTTTTTGTAGATTTAGGTATATTAGAGGCGACAATACTCGAGGGGGAAAAGCATTTTCGTATAAAATGTGATTCCAAACACCATCACCATTTTATTTGCTTACAATGTGGCGATACTAGAGAGATCCGCACTTGCCCTATGATGTATGTGGAAAAGGAATTAGAAGATTTTTCGATAGAGGATCATAAATTTGAGATATATGGAACGTGTTCTACATGTAAAAGTGCTTGATTTCTAGAATCAAGCACTTTATTATGGTTTCTATCAAAACTGATTAGGAAGGTAGTGGAAATGTTGAGTGCTTCTACATATGTAAGTGTATTCATAGGTGGTTGTATTGGAGCTGTTGCACGCTATACTGTTTCCATTGGAATAGACCCTATCTTCACGTTTCCATTTGAAACGCTATTGGTAAATTGGCTAGGTTGTTTTCTCCTAACCTACTTCATTTCCCACCCATTCCTTTCTAAACGTGTATCTGAGAAAATTATGGTCGGAGTTGGTACAGGAGTGTTGGGGGGATTTACAACTTTTTCTACGTTCTCGGTGGAAACAATACAACTATGGATGAGTCAATCCGTTCTAATGGCTATGCTATATGTGGCGCTAAGTATAATTGGGGGAATTGGGCTAGCGTGGCTAGGATTTAAGACTGGTAGAAGGAGAGTGAGTCAGGCATGACATTTGTTCTAGTAGCAATTGGCGGAGGCCTTGGCGCTTTCTTCCGTTTTATCGTTGGACAAACTTGGAATACCGGTAGACCTACATTTCCACTAGGAACATGGACAGCCAACATCACAGGCTCTTTCATTCTAAGCATTTTTCTTATTTTACATACCAAAAACCTGATTCCCCATTCCTTATGGTATTTTGCTGGAACAGGCTTTTGCGGAGCATTCACCACCTTCTCTACATTCGGAAAAGAAACCGTGCATTTACTTGAAGAAAAACAATTCAAACAAGCAGCATGGTATGTCGGGACTTCTTTGTTTGTGGGATTATTTATTGTAGGGTTTATGCTGTTTCTTTTCTTACCTAATTTGGGAAGGTGAACTTTTTTAAGGAGATAAATATCTTCCAAATAAGCCCCATTATCTTGAAGACCTGGATTCGAGATAATCTGGGTAAGAGAAATGTTTCCGTTGTATTATTTAGAGAAAAGATGGGCCTGGAAATAGCTCGCTTTCCTGCGGCCCTACAGGATGTAGGGTCGTTCGACGTTGTCACACAATGTGACGGTTTGAGTCGAACTTCATCTGGATCGATTCGTCTCCTCGGGCCAAAATGCGGCCCTGTGGGGTCTCGACACATCCGTTTTTCCGCGGGAGTCTCGCCATTTCCAGGCCCATCTTTGCATTCGTTTGGTTTAACGGAAACATCGCCATTTGTTGTGGGTGTACACAAATGATATACGTTCTTCGTTAGGCAAATACATATCTTTTTGTGACAAAACACATTTTATTAAAAGATATCTTGGTTGTTCTGCAAAGCATAAATCTACGGGTACATCGCTCTTTCTGTGCGATCACCAAAATCATCTCAACTTCAAGTCTTCAAGATTATGCCTCTTATGTTGAATAATTTCCCAACTGATGAGTTAGTATATAGATCATCCTTTCATCTAACTCAACTTTATACAAAACAAAAAAAGAAGCTTTTCTATTTTTGTAAGAAAAGCCTCTTTCTAGCGAGAACAATACCTATAAATTGCCGTCTGTAACGAGTGAAGGAATTGTATATTAAGTTGAACCTTAAATTCGTTTATTTTCATGGAATGTTTAGGCTTAACCCCAATCAATACAATTTCCTTCCCCATAAAGTCCAACGTCTTAAATACTTCATTGAGTACACGAAAGCCTTCAGCACTTAACTCTCCAACAGCTGTAAAGTCAAAGAGAATTCGGTTACTATGGTGGTCATGGGCTTTAGCAAGCACCTGCTCTTTTATAGTGTGAAGCTTTTCTTCTGAAACATCCCCAAATAACGGAACAAAGGCAATATCTTTTGTAAGTTGAATAAACGGAGCAGATAATCGATAATTTTCTTTTAACGTATCTTCTACCTTCTCTTTTTCCTCTAACAAAGCAAAATTTGTATCATTCAATCGATTTTGAAGTTTATCCAACATGGTGGTAATATGCTCGTTTTGTTTTTCCTTTGGATAAAGGATAACTTCAGCATGCAAATCATTCATCCATCTCACATACATTTCAGTGAGAACAACATCGGATGATTTTCCATATATGTTAATTTCCAGCTTACTTTTTCCTTGCTTTGGTTGTATCCATTTCTCCACTTTTGATTTACTACCTTCATCAACCATATCTAAAAAGCATTCGGTTACATCAAATACCTTACTAGCTTCAGGGGTGTACTGTAGGGTATCAAATTTAGTATTAATCATTAGTAATGGAAGTGGCATTTGATCATGAACTAGTTGCATCGACACTATTTTGATCCCCCTCTAGCCACCCCTGTAACTGTTCTAAATCTTTCATTACAAACACTTTGTCCGATACGAATTTTGATAAATCATGTTTCTTGGCCATTCGTCCCCCAATCAAAATTTGAGGGTTCCATTCTAAGTTTTGAAAAGATTCAACTACTTCTTGTAACTTAGGCAAACGATACGACAAAGATGCAGAAACTCCAATCACATCAGGCTTGAATGTATCAATTTGTTTTATTACATGACCAAGAGGTAGATTAGGTCCTAAATATCTTACTTTCCATCCCTGATCACGGAAAACGGATGCCACCATTTTCAAGCCCAAATAATGCTGTTCTTCTTCTACACCGAATAAAAGCACTTTCTTTGATTGATCAAGGTCTTGCTTTGTCGCCCTATAATCTACCTGAGATAATACAAAGTCACACACGGCGGTAGCCAAATGTTCATCCGCAACGGATATTTGGTTGTTTTCCCATAGATCACCAATATGATACATCGTAGGCGTTAGAAGGTTTTCGAAAGCTAACAAACGATTAAAAGGTGTCTGAGCGGTTTGCAAGTATTGCAAAGCTTCATCTTCATTACCTTCAAGAAAATACGTTGCCATTTGTGTATAATGATTCAAGCTTTACACCTCTCCCTAATTATGACTGTTGTAAGTGCTGGATGGCTCTTGATAAATAATGTTGATAAGCACACCGCTCGTCTTCATCTTCTAATTCCTTGGCAGAAGAATGCAACCGTTGATAGTTATCAATGATTAATTCCGTACCCACATTACGACTCGTTAGTACACGTTCCAGCCATTCCGTATAATCTAGAAAAAACGTAAAATCATTAAGCTGATATGTCGTTTCAAGATGATTTAAATGATGATAATTGTCCTCGGTCGTTCGTTCACGTCCATTTTGACCAAACTTTTCCCAAAGGAATGGATAGGCATTATATATACCCTCAACAACCTCATGAACAATCTTTTCCTTTTCAATTGTTTTCATTGTGCGACGACCTTATACCTTGATACTTTTGGAGGGATGTTCGCAAGCTCCTGATCAGGATAATTCTTTTCAAGCTCATGAATGCGTTTAAATTCTTCACTCGTGGCCCAACGCATGTAATCCTCTTTTGAATCCCATTCCATATGAACGGTCAATTCACCAGGCTTTTTATCATTTTGTAAAAGTTGAAACGAACGAAATCCCTGCCAAGCATCTACACTGCGAGAACGATTTTGGTAGATTTCTATTAATTCCTCGACCTTTTCTTCAGGTACTACAACTGTAGAATCTACTATATACATAACAATCTCCTAACATCATTCAAAACTTTATATGAGTAACATTATTTTATCATAGCTCGAACTATTGGTTAAGAATATTGATTTGATAAAAAGAATTTGGCTATTTTGCTATTATAGAATAATAAACATATAAATACTTATATTAGCTTTAAGTAAAGCTAAAGAGTGCGATCCACATGAAGTAGGTTAGTTCGATGTTGACTTATCTTGAGGAGGGGCAGGAAGTTTGCTGGGCGCTGGAGCTGGATGTGGCCACATCACTTTTTTAGTTATACACAAGCATTGAATTTTATAATTTCCTGATATACAGTAAAAAAAAGTCGCCTCAACATTAATCTGAGACGACTTAGTATTTTAAATCTTACAGAATCACTTCATCAATTACTTTAGTTTCTTCATGTTCTAGTAAGTTTTTATTCACAATTTCTTTTACTGGTTTGTTCATATGAGATTCAATTTCCTCTGCTTCTTCTCTAGCACCAACAAGTATGACTTCTTCAAATCCTTCATTTTTAGCTAGTTTATCTAGTGTCGGAGCCAAGCTCTTATACCAACGTTGTTGATTGGCTTCAAAACGATCTTCAAATTGCTCCTTCTGAGGGCTCTTACCACCTTTGCCCATAGAAGCTTGAGCTTGGTGAGGTCCTTGAGCTTCTCTCCAATCATCTGTATCTAAATCTAGTTCATAATGCTTCGTTCCTTGAACAGAACCTAGTTCAGCTCCTATAACTTTCACTTGCTCTTGTTGTACAAGAATAATTCCTGTCTTAGGAAACTTATTATACAGTTCCTTCAATTGGTCCAATACAGGTGTTTCTTCCCAGAAAAACTCTGTCTTAACTGGCATCTGCACCGGTTGAGCAAACCATACTGAACCATCTGTCGAAGCAATAACAATTAGACTTTTAGAAAGATTACGCTCATAATCCTGTACATATGTTTCAATCTTTTCTTTCAACTCTCTGAAATTACGTTTCTCATCTTTATTGTCACTTTCTTGTAAGTAGTGATCAAAATTATTCATACCATTCTTAAAATGAATTTTCCATTCTCCACCTTGCTGTTCAGGATCAGCTAGGTCCGTGTTTAGATACATGGTTAAAACACCATCTGGTTTATTCACATGAAGATTTTCTAGTCGTTTTAGTTCTTTTTCAATACTCATATATTTGCCTCTCCTTTTAGAATGGGATAATTTGTGTTCTGCTATATGTGTAACCGATAATCTAAATGATAAAACATATATCCTAATAATGGATTATTCTAAAAAAGAAAATTTCATTCACATACCCTTATATATCAGGAAAAACGCTTTATTAACAAATTATTATATGAATGGATGCATACCTTATTATATTTTCGGGAAACGAGTTATTAGAAACACATCATAGGAGGATATCAATCATGTTATATTTACTAGCTATACTATTACCACCTGTAGCCGTATTATTTGTAGGTAAACCATTCCAAGCTTTTCTAAATTTATTGCTTACCATGGCTCTTTGGGTTCCTGGAGCAGTACATGCTGCATTAGTCGTAAAAGATAGTAAAGATGATCGAAGAATGAAGAAGTACGCACAAGCCCAATAAAACATGATAAAAACAATCTCTAAAAGAGTATTCCAAACTAGGGATACTCTTTTTTTGTAACCCGGTCAACTTGAAATTACGCTAGTAGATTGCTATAGTAATGAAGGTAATTTACATCAAGAAAAGGAGAGACACTTTCATGAGAAATTATAGATTTTTATTTCTATTTAGCTTAGCTTTTCTTCTTGTATTGTCTGCTTGTGGTGGTTCAAGCTCTGAGTCAACAGAAGCGTCTAATGAAGAAAAAAGCGAAGAACAAAATAAAGAAACAAAACAAAAGAATTGGGAAAAAGTTCAAGAACAAGGTGAAATTGTTGTCGGTACTTCTGGAACACTTTACGCTACTTCCTTCCACCCAGAGGATTCAGATCAATTATCCGGCTATGACGTTGAAGTTATGCGTGAAGTAGCGAAGAAGCTTGGAGTAGAAGTGAAATTTCAAGAAATCGGAATTGACGGTCTATTCTCCGCAGTAAAAAGTGGGCGAATTGATGCAGCCATTAACGATATTGAAATCACTGAGAAACGAAAAGATACTTACTCATTTAGTGAACCTTACAAATATTCCTATACAACCATGATTGTACGGGAAGAAGATTTAAGTGGCATTGAAACATTAGAGGACCTTGAAGGTAAAAAAGCTGGTGGTGGAGCTACAACTGTATTTAGTGATATTGCTCGTCACTTCGGTGCTGAAGTAGTGACTTACGGAAACGCCACCAATGATGTGTATTTACGAGATGTAGATAATGGCCGTACCGATACCGTTATTAACGATTATTACCTACAAAGCATCGCACTTAAAGCAATGCCTCAATTTGATTTAGTGCTCCATCCTGATATCCGTTTCCATCCAACGGAACAAGGAATATTACTTGGTAAAGAGGACCAAACGTTACAGAAAAAGATTAATGAAGCTTTAGCAGAGCTTAGAGAAGACGGAACACTTACTAAGATTTCAAAAGAATTCTTCGTTGGTAAGGATGCCTCTAAAAAGCCTGACAAAGAAATTAGAGAAATTGAAGGAGTAGACTTTTAAGGTATGTTGAATTTACTGGTAAGTCCTACATTCTGGCAGGAAGTTGAATTTGATAAGCTCTTTAACCCTGAGCTAGCTTGGGAGAGCCTTCCGGTTGTATTAGAAGGACTACCTTTAACGATTGCCATCTCGTTCATCGGGATGGCAATCGGTTTAGTGTTAGGGTTTTTCTTATCTCTTGGGCGAACCTCCACATCGATTTTTTTACGTTGGCCATCTCGTTTATATATATCGTTCATGCGAGGTACACCCATATTAGTGTTCTTATTTATCCTCTACTTCGGTTTTCCTTTTATCGGAATCACTCTTTCAGCATTCACCGCTGCGATTATAGGCTTTGGCCTAAACAGCGCAGCTTATATAGCAGAGATTATCCGTGCGTCTCTTAGTAGTGTCTCAAAAGGTCAATGGGAATCATCTCGTGCTCTCGGTTTAAGTAAATGGCAAACGCTATGGCATATTATTGTTCCTCAAGCAGTAAGAGTAGCAATGCCACCTTTAACAAACGTTTTCTTAGACATCGTTAAAGCAACCTCACTAGCAGCCGTTATCTCTGTTCCAGAAATGATTCAAAAAGCGCAAACTGTTATTGGACGAACGGCTGATTCGATGACCCTTTATCTATTAGTCGCATTTATTTATTGGCCCTTATGTGTCCTTATCGCTACTTTTCAAGAATACTTGGAAAGAAGATTTGATTTTTATAAAAAGTAGCTATAAATCCCGTTTCGAGCATTGAATTGTCGAGCAATTTGATGCTCTTTTTATGGAGTTTCATTAATACATATAGTAGAAATTCTATCAATGAGTCTGAACCCCAAGTATCTTTAACTAATATATCAAGCTTCCCCAGTTCTTCTCTCACTCGATTAAACAGAGCCTGTACTTCTTTTTCAATGGTGTGCTGTACGAACTGCAATACCAATCCCGCCATTAGCACTAACCATTTCTGCAGTGTCAACAATTGTTTCAGGACGATTCATGGAAGATGGATTGCCTTCAGTACTTCTACCTGTACAATATACGGTAGCTCCTGCCACTACAGCAGTTTTTCCTTCTAAGGGTAACAACTAGATGACCTTAAGTTAAATGCACTCGATAAAAACTTTCGGTATAGATGATTAATCTCCTGCTAAAATATTTCACAATAAAAATTCTGCCCTCAAAAGAGAGCAGAATTTTTGTTTAGTGCTTATTATTCAATAGAAGATGTCCATTCTTTCACTAAGTCTTGGTTGTTTTCTACCCATTTCTTAGCGCCAACTGCAGGGTCGCCTTCTTTTTTAATTGTATTCATAAGGCTTCCTAGGCTTTGGTCATCCATTTTCCATGTGTTTAATGATTCTGTTACTTGTGGTTGATCGTCAGCAAATGCTTTACGAGAAACCCAGTTAATATCTTCTTTCTCGCCATAAACCTTCTTAGAATCTTCTAGGAATTTCACATCGTATTCAGCGAATACCCAGTGAGGCTTCCAAAGCGTAACAAGAATCGGTTCTTCATCTTCAACAGCCTTACCAAGCTCAGCTGTCATAACTGGACCAGAAGAAGATTGAAGCTCATAATTCTCAAGCTCATAATCTTTAAGAGCATCTTGGGTTAGCTTCATAAGACTTGCACCTGCGTCAATACCTACAATTTTACCACCAAACATATCAGCTTTCCCTTTAAGGTCATTCATACTGTTTACATCTTCCACATAACTTGGAACTGCTAGACCTAATGTAGTACCTTCAAACCAAACATCATGCCATGCAAGAGAATCCTTATACTGCTCATAGAATGGCTTGTCTGTGTTAGGCAACCATACTTCTAAACCTACATCTAAGTCACCGCCTTCAAGGGCTGTATATAAAGCACCTTTTTCAACTTGTGTAAGATCTACTGTGTACCCTTTGTTCTCAAGGATAACTTTCCACATATTTGAAACTGCAACGTTCTCAGCCCAGTTATTTAGACCGATTTTAATTTCGCCTTTTTCACCAGATGTACCTTCTTCTGATGTTTCTCCGTTTCCTTCTGTATTGTCGCCACTTGACCCTTCTTCGTTACCGCCGCCACCACATGCAGCTAGTAGTAACAGCATTCCTAAGAATAGTGCTGGAATTAACTTCTTAAAGTTATTCATTATGTTTATGTCCCTCCTAAAATTGTCCTATAAAAATTCTAATGGTTGCTTGACTATATTCTCCCAAAATTACAAAAAATATTATAC
Organism: Pontibacillus yanchengensis; assembly: GCF_009856295.1. NCBI lineage: Bacteria > Bacillati > Bacillota > Bacilli > Caryophanales > Bacillaceae > Pontibacillus > Pontibacillus yanchengensis. The sequence continues at coordinate 94,466 of NZ_WMEU01000008.1, forward strand.
GAAATATTTTGTATGAGGTAAACAGTCTGTACAGAAAGTTGATATAAAATAAGTTTAACTAATTCTTAACGATAAATCAAATCTACTAATTGAAAATAATAGATTAGGAGGTATTTATATCTAGCATTATCTCAGGATTGTTAGTAGAGAAGCTCGAATAGGACCAAAAAAAGTTCCCTCACTTTAAAGTGAGGGAACTCCTTTCTCATGTACTATACTTTTTCTACAACATAAGCTTTCTTTTCGCGGAAATACTTTTCACCATCATTTGAGGAATGTTCAAAAAAGCCATTGAATTCCATCGTTACTTTGTATTCACGTTCTGGATCCGTAAACAGTTGATTGTCATTATTAGATAGTAATACGACATCTGTTGTACTTACAAAGCTATCAAGTTCTTGTGCAGTATAATTTTCTCCAGGTTTTAATGTGTTTAGTCTTTTTTCGGTCATTCTTATCTACTCCTTTATTGAATAGCTATAGTACTTTTTCCCACCCCCCCTTTTCATATAAACATTTTTATTTCAGAAAAGTGTTTTGAAAAGTTATTCTGATTCTAAAGTCGTTCACTATCAGTTCTTGTAATGGAATGTACTGTTATAGTTTGTTAAAATCACATGTAGTGAGATGTAAAGGGGGTTCATTATGAAAATCGTGTCTATCGAACCGACACCTAGCCCCAATTCGATGAAAATCAATTTAGATGAAAAACTTCCAGAGGGCGTAACACAAAATTATAAACAAGGTGATGCAATAGATGATGCACCTGCTTATATTCAAAGCCTTCTAGACATTGACGGGGTTAAAAGTCTTTACCATGTAATGGACTTTATTGCTTTAGATCGACATCCAAAATACGCTTGGGAAGACATCCTTCCTAAAACACGAAACGTTTTTGGAACGTTAGAAAACGAAGAAGAGGAACAAGAAACAAACAACCAAAGAAATGCTTCCACTGAAGACTCTTTTGGTGAGGTTAAGGTATATGTACAAATGTTCCGTGGCATACCTATGCAGGTCAAGCTCGAAGAAGGGGATCAAGAAAAACGTGGAGGCTTACCTGAATCATTTATGAATGCTGCTATGGAAGCATCACCAGCCTCTTCAAATATGGTTATGGAACGCCAATGGGTCGAACAAAACCCTAGATTTGGTGACATGAGCGACATTGAGACAGAAGTCGTCGAAGAACTTACCGCCAGTTATGATGAAGAGCGTTTGAAAGAACTAGTTCAACGCGCTTTCGAAGTAGACCCTGGTGATCATGAGACAAAAGAGAACGACAAGAGTGCCATATCACTCGAAACATTGGATGATCCTGATTGGAAGGTCCGCTATGCTGCTCTAGACCGAATGAATCCAACGTATGCTGACTTGCCTATTCTCGAGAAGGCATTACAAGATGAGAAAGCTTCCATTAGACGACTTGCAACTGCCTATCTTGGTATGATTGAAGAACCAGAAGTATTACCTTATTTATATACAGCACTTAAGGATAAATCCGTTACCGTTCGCCGCACAGCAGGAGACTGTATTTCCGATTTAGGTTTTCCGGAAGCAACACCAGAAATGATTGACTCGTTATCTGATAAAAATAAGCTTGTCCGATGGAGAGCAGCTATGTTTTTATATGAAGTAGGAGATGAACGTGCCCTCCATGCCTTACGCGAGGCAATTGAAGATCCGGAATTCGAGGTACGAATGCAAGCCAAAATGGCATTACAACGCATTGAAGGCGGCGAAGAAGCAAAAGGCTCTGTTTGGCATCAAATGACACAAGCAAGAAAAAATAACGGATAGCTAAAAAGTAGCACGTTATAGAGGAGGAATATCATGAACGCATATGAAGAATATATGAGACAAATGGCGCAACCAATGCGCGACGAACTTACAACAGCGGGCTTTCAAGAGTTAACAACCCCTGAAGAGGTAGATCAATTCATGACAACTGCTGAGGGGCCTGCGATAGTCGTAGTAAACTCAGTTTGCGGATGTGCAGCTGGCTTAGCTCGTCCATCAGCGAAAGAATCATTGAATAACGAGAAGCGCCCAACACACGCTGTAACTGTATTTGCAGGTCAAGACCGCGAAGCAACCAATCGAATGAGAGAATATTTCGAAGGGTATGAACCATCTTCCCCTTCCATGGCATTAGTGGAAAACGGCAAAGTCCTTCATTTCATCCCACGCGATGACATTGAAGACCACGAACCAGAAGAAATCCTAGCAAACTTAACACAAGCATATAATCAATATTGTTAATAACAGAAACACTCCAGCTACAATTAAGTAATTCAGTTTTGGAGAACAAACATTAAAAGCGCGATATAAATTGAGCATTGAATTGCAACCCAATTCGATGCTCTTTTTTTATTGGCAAAAACCCATATAATTTGAATTAAAATGAACACCCCTTATCCGAAAATGCTCACTTTTCTTCAACTAACGTTCCATGTTTTCGGTAAACTCATTCTATAACCCCCCTATCGTTTGGTATTTATGACTCCGAGAATAAAGGTAACAAGAATTGTCTTATTGAGCTAAAGGACCCGACAGTTGATGACTTGAAAATTTCATTTGAAAGTTTATGCCAAATTGACTTTTCCAATTGCTTTTTTGTTAAACGACCATACCTAACGTCTTCGAGAAAGTTCTTTTATCACGGCCTCTTAATATACATACCTTTTTCCTTACTTATGCCCCGTTTCTTAGCGTAGCCACTATGTCTGTGAGGCTTTCTTTCCTTAATCTTTCTTTGTTTTTTTACGAGTATAGGGAAAAGTATTGTACATTTCCACGATACCTTTAAATTTCTAATTTTCCATTATTTGACAACCCTATAATAGAACGGTTGTACAATTTAATCAAATATCAGCAACAGGATTTAACAGAGCCTTCCGATAATTCTATTAAATAAAAGAAATCTTTATATACAAACAATCGGGTAGTTTATTATTCATTTTTCACCTCTTCAAACTAAAAATCATAGAAATTATTATTCCATATTCTACCAGTTAGATTAATAACGATTTTTCTTACCATTAAAAATACAATTTTTTTTAAATTCCATAATTAGTTATGCGATTTCAATTACAATTAACCCTACGATTTAGTCCGCAAACACATATTAAAAAAGTAGTTCAATTAAAGGTACAAAATACACTTTTGTACTCTAAAACTAAACTACTTAAGCTACAATGTAGATTTTCGGTGCCAGACCCCCACCACTCTATAGCATCAACGTTGTACAGCGGCGGGGGCTGGCACCTACCCGTTAGAGGTATTTACGTCTATGTTTAGATTCTGTAATTTGGAGGAGGTCTCCCCATGTGTGATAGCCGCGTTTACCTAGTTGATTCACCAATTCACAAAATAAATATGCCGTAGTGAGGGCATCGCCTTTTGCAGTATGTCTATCTACTAATGGGGTTTGAAAAATGTCAGCGTACTCCTCTAGGTCTTTTCCTTTTAGGAGGGGGCGTACTGTATGAATTAAATCTAGTGTATCGATCACTTTAGGTTTTTTTATTTTGTAGCCTGCTCGTTTTAACTCTTGTTTAAACACGGTTACATCAAAGCCGATATTATGGCCAACTAAACAAGGTGTACATGTAGTTTCGACGTATTGAAAGAAATCCTTAATAACCTCTTTAGCAGCTGGGGCGTCGTCAACATGATCATTTGTTATATGGGTTAGCTGTTCAATCGTAGCAGGGATTGATCGATGTGGATTAATGTAAGATTGAAATGCTGTCTCCTCTTTTACTTGAAGATGTTCTATACCTACTGCTCCAATTTCGATAAGTCGATCCTCCTTCTCTACTTGGAACCCTGTGGTCTCTGTATCGACAACAACAAACGAAAGTTCTCTTAATGACGTGGATAGAGGAATGTCCTCTTCTAATGTATAACGGAATCTACTACGACTTCTTAACATATCCCCTTCTCCTCCCTACATCTTGAAAAACCTATACTTGCTAGCTAGTATTAGATAGGAAATGTACTATACATTCTACTTTGTATGATTTTCAATCTCTTTAGAGCATTGATTAATAATTCTTTCTCCCATGTTGCCAATCGACTAAACAAAATTATAGATGAAGACGAAGACTCACTCGACAGATTATCCCATTTGTGCTTCATATAAATAGACATCACTTGTGAAAAAGCCTGAGAAACTTCCTTACCTTCTTCTTCAGTAATTACATGTTGCTTCACAAGCTTTTCAAGTTTTTCAAATGTTGTTCCCTCCATAATTAAGTTAGACAGGGAAAGAATTTGCAAAGCATGATGAAAAGGAAACAATACTTCTTTTTTTACATCCAATTGTTTTCGATTCAGTTTCAACATTGAACGAATCGGCTGTCCTAGATTAGGAATGGGGTTTTCTTTTTCAACTTGAGCAAGACGATGGAGCATAATATGAGAGCGTTCTATATTTTGTTGAATCAACGATAAAAACAATTGATGTACGCTTTGTGATCCATACACTTTTCGAAACGAGAAAAAATTTTGCGCTTTAAGCATCGCATCGTTTGTTGCTCTAATGGACCATCCTCGTAGCGTAGCGCTCCATTGAGATAGAGACCCCTGCCATTCTTCTTCACTTGCCATCATTCCGCCCGGACAACGTTCATATCCAGCTTGCAATAAAAAGTTCGTAATTTCCTTACCTAGTTTATTAAAATATTCATCTATCATTTCCTTTTGGTCATCTTCCCCATCCTCATAAACAAGGAAGTGGTCTTGATCCGTCAACACAAATTGTTCCCCACGACCTGCGCTCCCCATCTGATACCACACAAATGATGCAGGTGGCTTCCCTTCACCTTTTTCTTCTAGAGACTGAATAGCAAGTTCTACGGCTCGTCGTGCCAAACGGTCATACAACTGGGTGATCACATCGAGAATATGCGCAACTGGGACTTGGTCTTTCATCATAATAGATACAACTGTATAAATTTCATGTTTAACCTCATGTAAATTATGTTGGTTAAGCTGTTCCACTTTGTGTATAGCCGAAAACATTTGATAATTCTTTTTGCGTAGTAAATCAGATAACGTAATCATTCCAACTACTTTTTGGTTATCATCCAAGACAGGGTAATGATGAACTCCATTTAAAATCAACCCAGATAGTGCCTGGTAATAATAATTGGATTTATGAATGGTAAGCGGAGAACGTGTCATTACATTTCGGATTGGTTCTTCAACAGATCGGCCTGTAGAAATGACACGACCAATCAAATCATTTTTAGTAACCAATCCTACAAGTTGATCAGAATTAACGACTACAACTGAACTTGCTTTGATAGAAGTCATCCGTTTTGCTGCTTCTTGAATAGATTGATGCTCTTCCACTGTAAGCACAGGAACGGTCATAATATCTTGTACTCGTCGAAGGAAAGGTTCACTTTCCCCAAACTGCTGCGCTAGTTTCACTTGTTCTGCTAACGAGACATAGACATCCTTTAAACGCGTAACCACCTCATGCAAGAAATACGTACGAATTTCTTCTTTTTCCCATAGGACCTCCAACACAGCATAAGGAACAAAAAGTCCTACTACTGAATCTACGGCTCGAATTCCAACCATGTACGCATACTCATCAAAAGAATGAGCTTCCAAAAATGTATGCAAGCTACCCAAACCGAGGATTTCCCCGGTTTGGACAACTTCTAGTACTTCCGAAAGCTCTTGTTCTTCCCCTGCGGCACAGACTTCTGCTGTACCATCTACCACTAGAAGAATTCCCTCTCTTCTTTTTTGAGCATCAGCAATCATTGTTCCTTGTTTATAAAGACGTTCTTGACAATTTTGATAAAGCTCTTCAAATTGTTCACTTGAGAGATGCTGAAATATAGGGTGTTCCTTCACTTTCTCTTTTACATGATAATCTTTAGGAGGAGTGTGATGAGTCATCCATCCATACCTCACCATCTTTGTAGGTCATTTGTTCAGGATAACGTAAATCAATGACCTCTTCTTGAACTTGTTTAGATGGGGACTTCGTCGCTAGTGAAACCACGAGATTCGTCACAACCCCAGCGATAGCACCAAAGATTCCTGCCCCAGTATCAATAATTCCAAGGATCGTGAAGCCTCCATATTTCGCAGCAAAGATATATCCTAACGTAACGGATAAACCTACGACCATTCCTGCAATAACGCCTGGCCCATTCGCTCGTTTCCACCATACACCTAGTAACAATGCTGGGAAGAAGGAACCTGAGGCCAATGCAAACGCCCATGCTACAATCTGTGTAATCGCTCCAGGAGGATTTAATGCCACTAATCCTGCCACTACTGTTGCAATAACAATCGACCAACGTCCAACAAGAAGTCTCTTTTTCTCACTTGCATGAGGGTTGATGGAACGATAGTAAATATCATGAGATAAAGCTGCAGATATCGCAATCATTAATCCACCTGCTGTAGAAAGAGCAGCCGCCATGGCCCCTGCTGCCATGAGCCCAATGACCAATATGCCTAAATTGGCAATCTCTGGTGTGGCCATTACTACAATGTCATTACTGATGACGATTTCGGACCACTGAAGGACACCATCTCCACTCTTATCTGCTACGGAAAGTTTCCCTGTATCTACCCATGATCTCGTCCATGCTGGAAGATTATCAATGGATGATCCAGCTACTCTATCCATTAAAATAAAACGAGAAAACGCTGCGTAAGCCGGAGCTGACAAATAAAGAAGTCCAATAAACAACAGTGCCCAGGCCCCGCTCCAGCGTGCTGCTTTCATCGTTGCAACGGTATAGAAACGTACAATAACGTGTGGCAAACCTGCTGTACCAGCCATTAATGTAAACATTAGCGCAAGGAACTGCCATTTGGTATTTTCAGTGAATGGGATAACATATTCCGTAATCCCTAATTCCTGGTCCATTGCCTTCATTTCATTAACGATTTCACCATAAGATATCCAAGGAATTGGATTGTTGGTTAGCTGCATTGCCATAAAGATAACAGGAATTAAATAAGCAATAATCAATACAACATATTGAGCTACCTGCGTCCATGTAATCCCTTTCATACCACCCATTGCTGAGTAAAAGGCAATGAGCACAACACCGATTAGTGTTCCAACAGATGCATTTACTTCAAGTAAACGCCCAATAACAACGCCAGATCCAGACAACTGACCAACAGAATAAGTAAAACTAATAATAATCGTTGCAATAGCAGCTATTAATCTAGCTGTATTACTTTGATATCGGTCTCCGATGAATTCTGGAACCGTGTAACGTCCATATTTTCGTAGTTGTGGTGCGAATAAAAACGTTAATAACAGATAACCTCCTGTCCACCCCATAATATAGGCGAGACCATCATAGCCAAGCAACATGACGGTACCTGCTAATCCAATGAATGAAGCGGCACTCATCCAGTCGGCACCTATCGCCATCCCATTGAATACAGGTGGTACTCCACGCCCTGCCACATAAAAATCTGAGGTTACCTTCGCTTTGTTATAAATCGCAATCCCTATGTATAATCCAAACGTAGCAACAATCAGAGCAAACGAAACTAAAAACTGTGCATCCATTGTTTACCTCCTCAACAATCTTTTTTGTTATAGCTTTTCATTTAATGATCTAGATGTTTGCCTGCACTGATTGTTTCATTCATCTTGTCATCAATACCGAACCTCTGATCGATTTTATCGCTCACTACCGCATTCACAAATAAAAGAATAATAAACACTACTATTGCTCCTTGAGCTCCCATGAAATAATGAAGAGGCATTCCCATGAATGAAATATTGGATAATGGTTCAGCAAGCAATACAACCCCATAAGACACGATAAACCAAATAATGAGGTAAATAATGATTGCGGTATTTCTTGCACGAAAATAATTTTCTGCTACCTTTTTATCAATTTTTTTCACGTTGCTTTCCTCCCTTATCCTCGTAAATTAAAGATAAATTGAACTGTTTCCCAGAATGGAAGTGGAACCATTGCAATTTTCACAAACATAAAAGCTAGAATCGATGCAAATGGAACAACCAACCACAACGGCCTCTTATTTTTCAAAGCAAACACTACCGATAAAATGGTTACCAGAGCAAACCCGATAATCCACAACATCCACATCACTCCTCCCTTTTTGAAAGCGCTACCAAAAGCATGAAAATTTTTTTGATGCCAATATCATCTCCTTCCATTTATTTTTTGAATATTCGTTTTATTGTTATTATTCTAAAAGTTAGTAGTAAATGTCAACTATTTGATAAAACTTTTTGAAATTAATTTGTTTTATTATTAACGGAGTGAAGGATTCTCTCTTCGTTTTGGCGCCAGACCCCTGTGCCGTGCTAATGCGGTAGTGTGGCATTGGGTGGTAACGCAAATACAAAAAAGCACCTCTCCCGTTCAGGAGAGGTGCTTGCGTCTTTATTCATCTAAATCCAAATCCGTTACTGCTCCTTTTGCTGAGGAGGAAACTAGTTTAGCATATTTGGCTAGTGCGCCTGTTTTGTATTTCAAGGCTGGTTTCTTCCATTCTTTCACACGTCGTTCGTATTCTTCCTCTGAGACCTCAAAGTTGATTTGCTGGGTTTCACTATCAATGACGACGGTATCTCCATTTGCTAGATAAGCAATGGGGCCACCTGCTTGCGCTTCGGGTGCTACGTGTCCGATTACGAATCCGTGAGACCCACCTGAGAATCGTCCATCTGTAATAAGGGCAACTTTTCCGCCTAATCCTTTTCCTACAATCATCGCGGTAATGGAAAGCATTTCTGGCATGCCAGGTCCACCTTTTGGTCCAACATGACGAATGACTAGTACATCGCCCTCTTTGATTTCGTTATCCATGATAGCTTGTGTCGCATCCGCTTCACTATCATATACTTTAGCCGTACCTTCAAAGCGACTGATTGTTTGGCCTGACATTTTAGCTACAGCCCCTTCAGGCGCTAAATTCCCTTTTAACAGCACAAGTGGTCCAGAATCCTTGATTGGTTGATCTAAAGGACGAATAACTTCTTGATCTTCATGTAATGAAGGTACAACTTGTAGATTTTCTGCAATTGTTTTACCCGTTACGGTTAAGCAATCTCCATGTAACAAGTCATTCTCTAGTAGAAGCTTCATTACGCCAGGGACGCCCCCAATTTCATAAAGGTCTTGCATAACATATTTACCGCTCGGTTTTAAGTTTGCGATATGTGGTACACGTTTACGTACTTCTTCAAAATCATCCACCGTAAAATCAACGCCTGCTGAATGAGCCATCGCTGTTAGGTGAAGTAACGCATTTGTAGAACCACCTAGTGCCATAACAACTGTAACGGCGTTTTCGAATGCTTTTTTCGTCATAATGTCGCGCGGATAAATTTCTTTTTCCAATAAGTTTAGCACCATTTCGCCGGCTTGACGACATTCTGTTTCTTTATAATTATTTACAGCTGGAGTGGATGATGAACCAGGAATACTCATACCTAATGCTTCAACGGCTGCTGCCATTGTGTTTGCTGTGTACATCCCACCACAAGCTCCAGCTCCTGGGCATGCATTACATTCTACTTGGTGTAGCTCTTCGTCATTGATTGTGCCTTGGTGATACTGACCAACAGCTTCAAAAGAGGAAACGATATCAATATCTTCTCCATTTAATTTTCCAGGTTGAATGGTCCCACCATACACATATACAGAAGGAATGTTCATACGGGCTAATGACATAACACAGCCTGGTGTTGTTTTGTCACATCCACCTATAGCTACAACCCCATCTAAACGTTCCGCATTTGATACAGTTTCAATGGAATCGGCAATGATTTCGCGACTAGGTAAGGAATAATGCATTCCTTCATGCCCCATTGCAATTCCATCTGAAACAGTAATCGTATTAAAAATCATAGGAGCTCCGCCGCTATTACCGGCTCCTTCTTTTGCTTGTCTAGCAAGTCCGTCTATATGGATATTACATGGTGTTACCTCACTCCATGTGCTTGCAATACCGATCATTGGCTTCTTAAAATCTTCATCTTCAAATCCAACCGCTCTCAACATGGAACGGTTCGGAACGCGATTCGCACCTTCGCTAATCACTTTACTGCGGATACGTAGATCTTTGTTATTTTCCATATGCTTCATCCTTCCTTACTAGATACATATCATATACGTTTTCAATATCTATTAAAAATTTTAGATTATTTACTATAATACTAATCTCTATCTTGTTTATCAACAGAATTCTCAGAATATATCTGTTATTCAGAAAAGGAATTCTATTCTTCGCTAATTAGCTAATATCCATTTGATTTTTGTATGCCTCAAATCTATTTAATGCTTCTTTAAGTTGCTCTTCTGAATTAACCAATCCAATCCGAACAAACCCTTCCCCATAATCACCAAAGCCTATACCAGGTGCTACAACCATGCGCGCTTTATCGATTAGATCGTCCGCGAAAGACTCAGACGTGAATCCTTCAGGCACACGCATCCACATAAAAAATGACCCTTTTGGTGGAGCAATATGCCAACCCTGCTCTTGCAAACCTTCCACTAAGATATCTCTTCGCTTCTCATACATAGCAACTAAATCCTCTACACATTGTTGAGAATCCAAAAGGGCAGTCGCTGTTGCTTCTTGAACCGCTCCAAATAGACTAACAAATTGGTGATCTTGAATAAGCTCCAACGCTTGAATAACACTAGGATTGCCCACAGCAAAAGCCACACGCCAACCTGCCATATTAAATGTTTTCGACATGGTGTACATCTCGACACCAACATCTTTTGCTCCCGGTACTTGCATAAAGCTGAGTGGTTTTTCACCATCAAACCCAATCGCACCATAGGCAAAATCATGGACAACACAAATATCATTGGCTTCTGCTAACTCCACCGTCTTGTCAAAAAAGGCTCGATCAGCAACAGCCGACGTGGGATTATTAGGGTAGTTTAAGAACATTAATTTGGCACGCTCTAGCGTTTCTTGATCAAGTTGCGTATAGTCAGGCAGAAAATCATTCTCTTCTAGTAAAGGCATTGTTTTCATCTCAGCATTGGCAAGGGCCACTCCTGACCAATAATCTGGATAACCAGGGTCAGGCATAAGCGCCAAGTCCCCTTCGTTTAGGAAACACTGACTAACCTCAACGAGTCCCGTTTTACTACCAAACATAATGGCCACTTCAGATTCCGGATCAAGATCTACGTCATATTCTCTCTTATAAAAGGTCGCCACAGCTTCTTTTAAAAAATCAAAACCTTGAAAGGGTGAGTATTTATGATATTCCGGCTTTTCAGCAGCTTGCTGGAGAGATTGAACAATATGTTCAGGAGTTGGCTGATCTGGGTTTCCTTGTCCTAAATTAATCATTTCTGGCCCTTCTAGTTGCTTCGCTTCATTCACTTTTTTGACAAGCTTTGCGAAGAATTGCTCTGGTAAACGTTGAATTGCATCTGATTGCTTAAATTCTTTCATAATAGCTGTGCCTCCCTCGGTAAGTATAGAAACATTTTTTCTGATGTTTTTGAAAAGTCTAATAATTGATAATATATGTAGTTCTTACTTTTGTAAAGAGGAATGAATTCGATATTTGATATTGTGCAAATTACTTAGGGAAATGTGACCAATGCATTCTTTAAATAGAAAATATTTACACAAAATTGGTTGAATTTACTACAGTCTTCTATAAAGTAAAACATAAGGGGGTTGTATAAAATTCATACAGTCCTTTCATTTGTTGAAAAGGGGAGAATCATTTGGAGAAGCTGATTACCCAACACCTCCGGAGATTGATAACCACATCATGCACGCTCGTTTTCAAAAAGAAGAGCTTCTACTTTGTTCTCCGATTCCTTCCTAGACCACAACGTAACCGTAGGAAACAATATCTCTTTAGCGCTTGAATTAGAAACAGAAGAAGAAATTAAAATGTACTATAATCCTACAAGAAAACGACACGGTACATATGGAATCACAAGACACCTTCTGGGGAGCAACGTTTGCAAAAGTTCAGGATCCGTTCGGCATCATTTGGGATCTTAACTATCAAAAGAGTGGGTCGTAAGTTATATGATCTGAACAGACTTGCTATAGCAAGTCTGTTTTTATTTTTTATAGAAAGTATATTATCCCCTTTTTCTTCAAACTTGTACCCCTCCCTTCTCGACAGCATCTATATCACTAAAAATCCAATTATTATAAATCTTATTATAAATCTATCATTTGTCTTTGCTCGTATATTTATTGTCGCAGCGTACTCTCTTCTATAAAATTCTTGGAGTGGTATATTAATCTCGAAAATTTTTACATAAACTCAGGAACCATTTTAGAAAACATGCGTCAAATCAATGCATAGGAGGAGAGTGATAAGGATGGAGATAAGTTCCCAGAAGCTGCAAAACATTATACAAGATGAGAGAGTAAAAGAAACCTTCATAGAACAATTGATCAAAGAATATCACCAATCCATCACGAAATTAGCGTACACATATGTTAAAGATCAGCCACTTGCTGAAGAAGTAACCCAAGATGTGTTTTTAACATGCTTTCATAAGATTGAATTGTTTCGAAATGATTCTTCTATTAAGACATGGTTATATCGAATCACAATTAATAAATGTAAAGATCAATTACGGAAACGGAAATTCATTGACCTTCTCATGTTCCAACCTGATCGAAACAATCAAGAAGTAATAGAAACGCATCACCCAGAATCCATAGTCACTGCTAATTATGAATACAAAGCACTTTCAGAAAGTGTATTGTCCCTACCTACGAAGTTTAAGGAAGTCATCTACATGCATTACTATGAAGAAATGAAAATAAAAGAAATTAGTCAGGTCTTATCTATCAAGATTAACACGGTAAAAACACGATTAAATCGTGGTCGAAACATGCTAAAAGAAAAGTATGAGGAGGCAATCAAATGAACATAGATGAAAAGTTGACCCATTTAAAAGAAGCTATGAACAACTCCTCCCTAAAAGATGTCACATCAGACAAACAGAAAATCTCTAATTATGTCTTTTCCAAGAAACAAAAACGTTTTTCGTTATTCAACAATCCTAAACGCACCCTGCAAATTACATCAAGTATTGTGGGAGTTATAGCCCTTTGTGTATTAATGGTCTACACGAGTATAGGAGGGAAAAACTATTTCAATCCCGCTGATCCTAGTGAACAGCCTTTTGTCGACCCCTTTGTATCAAAAGACAAGGAAAAGTACCAAGTTGTCGTTGTTCACTCAGATTCCTCCAAAACAGATACAGAATGGAATCATCTTTACAAAAAACAACCGATTGAAGAATATGTTTCTAACACCCGTGTATTAAATAAGGATTCGAATAAAGCCCAGTCCTTAATTTCACGCTATACACACGAAGGAGAAGAAACGAGTTATCCACTCGCATTTGTTTTTAATTCAAAACAGATGGTCTACAAAACATCCAATAAAGGACAATTAAAAACCTATTTAACAAGCTTACACACTCCGCCTACTGAAAAATCACCACTAGGAGAGTATATGCTTGCAGGGATAACGCTTGGTCAACCTTTTCAAAAAGTAGTCGATACACTTGGAAGAACAGATGACGTTTTCAAACCAAGTGAAGATCAAAAGCAAGGACCAATTATGCTATTTAGAGAGAAAGGCTCCTTCGCAATTAATGTCATGTTAGACGACAACCAGCACACAGTAAATGGGATCCATGTGTACGTTGATCAATTGAAAACAGAAGAATGGAAAGAAAAGGTACCAAGTACTAAACAGGAGAGCCTTAAAACGTTTGGAAATCCTCAAGAAACAAAGAAGTATAAATGCCAGGACGATAGCATGTGTACTATTCACAAATACAACAATATGTATGTAAGATTTAAAGCTAACAGCGACAACATTGCCTATATTGAATATCTTACTCCTGAAAGACAGAGACAAATTCAGCAGCGATATTTATCTAAGGAAAAAGGCAAGTATTACATCGTACTCATTCAGGGAGAAGCTTCTAATGAAGGAATAAGTGAATGGGATGATGTCATGAGGGAACAGTTGAGTACTAAAATGACGGGATATACATCTTCCAGAGGTCCAGTTGGTAACTTTGATTTTTGGTTCGTTAATCGATACAACGTAAAACGAGCACCTGTGGCCGTGGTGACGGACACGGAAGGAATGGTATTCAAAGCTCATACGGTTGAGGAGTTGAAGGATTTTTTTGAAGGGAAATAAGGTGGCCCTCGTTTGTGTATCGTCGTATCGTCCTGCACGAATGGCTATTCACAAATCATCCACCTGGAAAAAGACGCAATCTTATTAATAAGGCTTGCGTCTTTCTTATTTCCATCAATCACCCATCTGGTAATAATCTCTTCTCATAAGTCCCATTAAAATAGATTCATGGTATACACCATTATAGTATAGATCATCTTTAATTCTTCCCTCTTCCTTAAAGCCCAATTTTTCGTAGGCTATAATTCCCCTTACATTGAAAGCACATACATCTAACCCAATACGCATGATCGAAAATGGAAATACGTACGACAGAATTACGATTTTGGTGATCAATGTTCTCCATCGCTAATTCTCCAATTTGTAGATCTGTTTCCTGTAACCAAATCACCAAATCAATCCGAGAATCATCTGTTGATATTCTTTCTTATCACAATTTTGCACACACTAAACACCGTTTGAGTCCCTGTTAGTTTCCTTCCTTATCCCAAAGCACTTTTCTATAAAATAGATCCAAGTCTTCTTCGATAGGTCTTAGATACACCCGACTTCCTTCTAAAAAATTTTCACAAAAACCTCCTCCATTATAATGCTGTATATAATAGTAAAGTATATAGGGAAAATACTAGAATAAGGAAATATTTATTCTCTTACTGCACTCTTCCAATAGGAACAAGTATAAATTCTGATGAATGATTCTAAACATCCATATAGGAACTATCAATAAAATCTTGTTCTATTGATTTCATTACTTTAATTCCCAATTAACACACGATTTTTTATTGAAAATAAGGCTTCTCTTTTTTAATGAAAACAACTAGTGATTGTAAATTCCTCCAACAAAGTATAAAATCCACTTATAGATTGAATCAGCACGGGCAGTATTCTAGATGAGGAGACTTATTATGGCGCATACTCTTGCTAGTAATTTTAATAACTTCTTTAACCGCTTAAGTCCTTTTCAAGTGATATTCATTTTCTATCTTTCTGCCGTTATTATCGCTTCCATTTTAATCGGACTTCCGTTTTTACATAAAGAAGGGGTTCATCTTTCCCTTATAGATATTATATTTACAGCTGTTAGTGCTGTCAGTGTCACTGGTTTAACTGTTGTTTCAACACCGGATGTTTTTAACACACCAGGTTATTTCGTTTTGATGTTCGTTCTTCAATTCGGAGGTATAGGTGTAATGACCTTAGGAACGTTTATATGGCTCATGCTTGGACAAAAAATCGGCCTGAAAAGGAGACAGCTTATAAAAACAGATCAAAACCGCAACACCTTTTCCGGAATGGTCTCCCTAATCAAACAAATACTTATCATCATTATTTTGATTGAAGCTATAGGTGCATTGATTCTTGGGATTTATTTCATTCAATATTTCCCTACAGCAGGGGAGGCTTTTATTCAAGGGATGTTTGCTTCTGTAAGTGCAACCACCAACGCTGGTTTTGATATAACTGGCTCTTCCCTAGTGATGTTTGAACATGATTATTTTGTTCAAATGATTAATATGATTCTCCTAATACTAGGAGCAATTGGATTTCCAGTATTAATTGAAATTAAAGATTACCTTACACACAAAAAACAGGACTTATTTAAATTTTCATTATTCACCAAGCTAACTTCTATTACGTTCGCTTTGCTGATTGTTGTTGGAACAATATTAATATACTTGTTAGATCGTACTCACTTTTTTCAAGGAAAGTCCTGGCATGAATCGCTCTTTTATGCACTATTCCAATCCGTAACCACTAGGAATGGCGGATTGGCTACTATGGATGTCAGCGAATTCACGGTTCCTACTTTACTTGTCATATGTATTTTAATGTTCATCGGAGCATCGCCCAGTAGTGTAGGTGGAGGAATTCGGACAACAACGTTTGCCATTACCCTATTGAGCGTCATTTCATATGCACGTGGAAAAAGAGACGTTCGCGTATTTGGTAGAGAAATTGATCCTGAAGATATCTTCCGCTCTTTTATCGTGGTGAATACTGCAGTAACAATTGTTGGTTTAGCTATTATTTTGTTAAACGTATTTGAGCCAGATTTCACATTAATTCAATTGATGTTTGAAGCTTGTTCTGCATTTGGAACAACAGGGCTATCTACAGGTATTACTGCAGATTTACACCTACCTGGGAAAGTAATCATCATAGCTCTAATGTTTATAGGGCGAATCGGCATCTTTTCCTTTTTGTTTATTTTAAGAGGAAAAGCACCTAGAGCAAAGTATCACTATCCAAAGGAACCTATGATTATTGGTTAAAAAGCATTGATTTAATAACATATAGGCTTGCATATCTCTAATGTTTGAAATGAAATTGATGTGTGGATTATACAAATATGGGAAGGTTTTCTTGTTATGGGTCAATGAAAAAGACAACGAGTGATTTATGGAGGTAAATGTTCTTAAGCTTGAAGTTCGATATTGAAGGATTTGATTTACAACATCCATGAGGTAATAAAAAGAGAGAATCATTAAATAGTCAGTTTACGAAGTAAAGAAAGAGCGGAGAAATGAAGAAAAGTATCTAAAACAAAGTAATGGAAAGTACCTATGTGATCTGTATTGAATAAAAGCTTTTTACTCTTTATGCAAATCAGGTACTTTCCTATTTCATGTCATATTAATAAACCCGTGCTCCTTTTATTTCTTGAATGGATTTCTTCTTAGTTTATTTTGAGATTTTGTTGCTTTTGTTTTTCCGCCTTGCATGGAAGCATTGTAGTGATTAACCTCTTGGCTAGTTTGATAATCCTTTTCGAAAAGTTCACGTGCTTTGATAAACATGTTCATTTTGTAACCCTCCTTGAAATTTCTTAATAATAGAATACCCCTTGTATTTGCTAGTAAAACTAAGGAATTTGAAATCTAATTTAGATATATTCCGTTGTTTGTTACTCACGAATATCTAAGGGCTTATTTAGAAATATACCACGCTTAATCGGTTCTTCACACTAGTTTTTTAGAATTTATATAAAAAAGTTTATAAACTATATGCTGTATAAAATGGGTTTTCTACATGAATTGTTTAAATAGTAAATTCAGAATCTCCACCTCCAATCATGATCGCCATTAATACTGTCAAAATAGGATTTTCGTTAGTATCTTTTCCATCACCTCTCTCTTGAAATAATCCTTTCATTTATAAAAAACACCTTTGCATTTGTACAGCTTTTAGTAAGTGTACCTCTGCAAAGGTGTTTAATGTCTAGAAAAGTAATTTGACGTTATTTTTTCTATCTGGTATGGATTGGTAGCGGAGCATTAGATGAGATAAATCCTTTATTGACTAATTCATGCCAGAAATCATTCGGAATATTTCTTTGTATCATTTCTATATCTTCTTTAATTCGATCTGGACGAGTAGACCCAGGGATGACAGATTTAACAGCAGGATGGGACGTGGAAAACTGAAGCGCTGCTGCTTTTAGAGGAACGTCGTATTTTTTCCCAATTTCATTCATTTGGTTTACTCTGTCTATAATATCAGGACCAGCTTTTGCATAATTAAAATGATCTCCACCTAGTAGTACGCCGGAGTTATATGGACTTCCAACTACGATATCTACATCTTTTTCTTCAGCCGTTACCATCATGCGCTGTAATGCTCTTTCATGTTGTAATAACGTGTATTGAGTCGCCGACAAACATACATCTGGTTTCGTTTCCTCTAGCTCCATCGCTAATTCAATCGGTTCTGTTGTATTAACACCAAGACCCCAGCACCCAATTACTCCTTCATCCTTCAGGCGTGACAATACGCGAAATGCTCCCTTTCTAGCCTCATCAAATTTTGCAATCCACTCATCACCATGAAAATCAGGGGAAACATCGTGCACAAAAACCATATCCAAGCGATTTGTTTTCAAACGTTCCAGACTTTGTTCAATAGATTTTAGCGTAGCATCTTCTGAGTAATCTGTAATGACTTTATTGTCTCGTGCATACTGGAATAAACCTTCTTTATCTTCTTTTTCATTCGTTACATATCGCCCTACCTTTGTACTTAACACATAATCATCACGATTATAATTCGATAATACTTCCCCTACACGCATCTCAGCTAGACCCGCTCCATAAAAAGGGGCTGTATCAAAATAACGTACGCCTTGATCCCAGGCAGTTTGTATGGTAGTCTGCGCTTCCTCTTCCGGAACCTCCCTAAACATATTCCCTAAAGGAGCAGTACCAAGACCTACTTTGTGCTTTAGTGCATCTTCTAGTGATTTCATAGTTCTTTTCCTCCTCTATATATAACATATAGTTGTATATCCAGCTAAAGTACAAATAAAACATGGTGACTATCTCGTTGATTATCAGAGAATACAGCATTATGTAAGCACATTATTTTTCCAATTCATCAAGAGAAAATACACAAGGGTGTTCATGCTATATGTCGCATCTAAGCAATGATCGGTAATAATTAGGGGGACAAATGTATGAAAAGGTTTATTCTCCCTTAGCAGTAAAACCTGAATTCTAGGTAATGTTTAAGTTAAGACGTTTATTCGTCAGGATGCGTAAAACTTCACGTTCATCTCCTCTAAGCATGTAAAAAGCCAGCACTGCAAGTTGACTTTGAATCTTACGTATTTGTTGGAGACTTGAAATTGAGATATACTCTAATATAAGTAATAATGTACTTTACTTATGAAGTCTATAAAATGGTATTTTTGCACATTTGTTTAAAAAGGGGAGGTAACCATGAAAATGAACTCAATTATGCAAAAACCCTGGACATATAAGCTAGGGATCTTTCTTATTATTATTTCTGTTCTAACATGGATTCTTTCCCCTGTTTTAATCCCTTTTTTACCACTCACGAATGGAGTGAAGGCTATTAGTATAACAACTACCCTTGTTATAGGTGAGGTGATTTTTTGGATCGGTACTCTGATGGTGGGAAAGGAAGTAGCAAATAAAATCAGAAAATCATTCAACCCAAAAAATTGGAAAAAAAAGAAATCTGTTTATAAGAAAAAAGATTGAGCATAGCCTATAGGATTAAAATTATGAATGTGAAAATTCTTTATATTTTTCTACCGTTTTTCATTACTATTACGTAGGTTATTTTCTCTTTGACTTCACTATGTACATGAATTTCCCTCATCTAATTCATAAACCTTTTTAATTTTTAACTCCTATAATTTGCGCATAGTATCTACTGTTGTTGCATTTCATTAACTCATTAATTCGTTTTAAGCCCTCATCTTTTGCACCTAACTGCATCAACCTCCTCCAATTATCTATATCTTCTTTATTAATCATTTCCTTCATGGTTTCATCATTATAATTTATTTAGAAAGAAATACTACAGAATTCTACCTTTAACTTATAACCAAATAAACCATAAAGTTTCCTAAAACAAAATAAAGCATAAGCTTTCCAAACGGAAAACTTATGCTTTATTTAACATAAAAAAATCCACCAACTTATGTATTGGTGGAGACGGCTCTCCGTCATCAAAACCCAAAAAGAGAGCCGATAAAAATTGAGAAAATGCTGTAATATGTTCTTTCCCTTTAGAAATAATCTTTTGCGTTCTAGGAAGATTTGTCTTTCTAAAGTTAATGATTTTTTGAATATTTGGGTGATTGAATCTAAAGTAGATTTCTAACTTAGTTTCCTTGTTGTTTATTCTAGTTGCAACAATTTTTTCAACAAGGGTATTCACAATTGCTTTTACTACATGAAAGTCAAGATGATTTACATACTCAGGTTCAATTAGATATTCCGTTTTCACTATATCTAAATCATACGGGAACTTTACTTCTTCGGGAAGTGGTGTCCCCATATCACCCAACCTCTCTTGAAGTTCTTCAACTTCTTTTTCTAAATCATTCAACTTATGATTGTAGCGAGATAAGGATTTTCGATTAGCATCAACAGACAAGTCCACAGAAGTAACCACCTCAACCAAGTTAGCAATCTGCTTTTGTTTGTCTACAATACGTTTTTGTAAATCCTTGAATTTTTCATTATGCATCCTATTCTTTTCGCCTTCTTCTTCTAATGCCTTATCTATCTCATTTGCAATTTCACGTGGAGTCAGAAAGTTACATAATTCTTTCCAAACGATCATGTCCAGTTTTTGCATGTTTAAACTGTTACTACACTTTTCGTCTTTAGACTTATACTTGCTAGACGGACATTGTAGGTAATGTGCTACTGTCCCACTACGCTTACTTGTAGTTCTATTTGCTACATACTTTTTTCCACACTCACTACATTCAACCATACCTGTTAGCATATACTTACCTACGTACCGCCCATCATAATTGTGGTTCTTAAAATGTTCACCTGCATTAGGATTCTTGTTCTTTTTTAAAAGAAGGTCCTGAACTTGCATCCAATCTTCTTCACTTATTATAGTTTCATTTTCCTCACTATGCGCGTAAACCCATTCATTTTCGGGTTTAGACTTCCCATTTACTCTCCGAGATTCCCGTCTATTCCACACCCTAGTGAAGTAATTTGGATTTTTTAGAATCTCACCGATACCACTTGGTTTCCAGTCACCTCGATTTAATGCTCTTACTTCATTTAGATACCGAGCAATTACATAAATCCCTTTACCATTAAGATACATTTTGTAAATCAACCGTATTATAGGAGCCGTTTCTTCATCGACAACTAATATTTTTTCTTTCCTTCCATTTTCATTAGTTCTTTCATGTAACTTATAGCCTATTGGCACTTTACCACCTGTGTAAAGCCCTTTTGTTGCTAGATCTTCGTGGATCTTCTTCACTTCCATCCCTAAATTCATAGAATAAAATTCATCTAGTAAATCCATCATAGAATCCATAAGAGACTCGGTAGGGGTAGCGGCAGCACCACTCAGGCCCGGTTGATCAATGTAGATAATTTCTACACGATTCTTTCGACATTGTCTCTTAATGTATGCTTTCTCCTCCTGATCTCTACCAAGTCGATCATTTTTAGTTACAATAACATAATCAACCTCTTTATTTTTTATACTGTCTAATAAAAGAATAAGACCCGGTCTTTTTCTAGATTGACTTACATTATATCCAGATTTACCTTCATCTTTATGAAGGTCAACTAATTTAAAATTATTTTTGACGCAATACTGTTGAATTTTATTTTCCTGATGCTCCAGACTAAGACCTTCCTCTGCTTGCATACTTGATGAAACACGAATATAACCGACTGCTACTTTTCTTTTATCCATGCTATTCTACCTCCATTTCATCAATGAACAAATTAAAATAATCTGGGTATGCTACATTACAAATGGCATCATAAGGAAAAATAAGTTCCAAATTATTTTTGTAACAATACTTAATTAAATGTGTTAATTCAAAAGAAGCAAGGTCATTTATATTTGATAGAACAATAATTCTATCTATTAATATTAAATTACTCAACATATCCATAAATCCGTTTTTTATTTTTTGAGAATCGGATTTAAAGTCTGAATAGAATTGGGTATATACATTGTTATCTCCCAGTATTTTGGCATTCTGAGAATTTTGCACTTCTTCTAATTTATCTATAATCCTCATATACTGCCTGTAGTTATACTTCCCATCCTTAAGGTCTTCTTCTTGTTCATTAAAAATCGCATAAACAATTGTGTTCCATTCTACTTTTTCCATAAAAAAACTCCTCCGAGTGTAGTGTTTTAAACAAAAGTGCATACTTTCCCCATACCCAAACACTCAAATAGTGTTAAGAAATGATTGAATGTATAACTTTTGTTTTAACACTCCACCAGAAGGAGTTATATATCGCTAATATAATAAAAACTGGTATAATATATGAAAATTAAAAAAGTAATCGTATAAGAATCATGTATAAAATGTATAAAATCTATAAAAATATAAATATAATGTAATTAATATTATACACATCATAGAATTATTTGTAAAGATCTAGTTATTCTTCTGACAAGTCCTTCACATCATTTAATATTTTTCCAAAATCATATGGTTGAGAATATAAAGTCTTTTCACACTTTAAACATTTGACGTCACATAAACGATCATAATTAATTTTATTTATAGTTGCTTTTGGGTATTTTTCTACCCTGATTACTTCTAAAATTCCACCACATTCACAAATCACTAAAATCACACCTATCTAGATTCAGTTCTTTTGTCTATCTTAACATATTGCACACAAAATCCAGTAAGGGTGAAATTTTATTATATAAATTTCATTAAGAAAAAAAGAAGAGTACATTACTGCACTCTTTGTATATTTCTGTTACGGTATTTTTTTTGGCAATTACGACATAGTTTCTGTCCGTTATAAATTTGTGGATATTTACTTGTGAAATTAATCTCGGCCTGAGTAATTCCTAAGTTGCAATGGTCACAATTGAAATCCTGTGGAGTATTATTACTTTGTTGATTATAATATTGATTGTTTTTTCCTTGCTTCAGTTTTGCTTTAAAGATGCATGGAACATTGTATAAACTAGCGCTTTTCACTAAACTTAGCATTTGTGCGGTCTTATAAGAGTCTCCTGCAGTCTTGTTTTCATCAATAACAGCAGATCCAAACGCTTCCTTCACTGTATTTCCAATTTGCAAACTTCCCAACACAACCACTTCATTTCCGATTTGCTTTGAATCCTTAATTATAAAGTTCCAGTTGGCTGGGCCAATTTCATTCAAGCGATCAACTACATATTCAGAGGGAATGTATTGAAACTGCATATTCTTTCTACCTTCTCTTACCTTGATTTCTGAATCTAGAAACGGTCTGGTAAGTCTGTTCATGTCCATTTTTTATCCTCCTAAAAGAAGTGGTTCCAATGCAAAAAGGTAAAATTGTTGAAAAGAGTAAGGCCAACCGGCACTGCAATAAATTGACTAAACAATAATGGCCAAATATAAATCGTTTCAATTAAATCAAAATTTTCATGAAAATCAAATAACCATGCTATAATACAAACTACTATAAACCAAATTACTGCTAATGCAATAAAAGTTAATAGTGTAACAAAGATTGCATTAGTAAATACATGATAATTGTACAAAAGCCCACCTGTCATCCATTTTGAAATGTCTAACTCTAGCAAGTATATCTCCTCCATTTTCTTCAGTAATTATTATTTCTAATTATTTACTTAAACTTCAGGAGGAGAAAACCTTGAAATATATATCAAAAATACCATGAAATATCGATTATATATTTCCTAAAAAATTCGACCTTTTCTTTTGGGTTGTCTTTGGTGAATCCCTCAATAATCCTTATTTTTTGGTAGTTTGGGCTTATTAAAATTGATATCGATTAAGTGCTGGTTTTATTCTCTTTTATTCGCTTGTCTTCTTTTTTTTCAGTATATCTAATTTATTCAATTCTTTAGTAGAGATTTTTTTCATGCATTTTTTTCACACTAATTTTTATTACCAAAAAACTCGATAATTCCCCTCTAATAAGTTCTTTCTAAACCAGCACCTTAACATGCTTCTTAGGGTAAGTTTAGCAATTGTTAGGAATCTAATCTTTCGTATAAACCTCCCATCTAATTGTTAATTGTTTAACCACAAAAAAATTGCAATTTTATGTACTAATATTAATATTTGTATTTGGCAAGTAAAAAATGTAGGGAATGGCATTCAAAAATGTATGCCACTTGCCGCCTCTAAATTATCGGTGAGTTAATGATTCTTTGTACCTGAAACTATCGCCTGTAAACAATAATAAATGG